>JACXUD010000123.1 GCA_014764025.1 Campylobacterota bacterium
AAATGCCAAGAGAGTCGCAAGGTGCATTATTTTGCCGCTAAGATGGCTCTAACGACCTCTCTATCGTCAAAAGGAAGCTTTTGGTCATAGATGATCTGGTAGTTCTCATCCCCCTTGCCTAGAATAACGACGACCTCGTTTTCACTCTGTGAGGCCAGCGCAAGTTCTATCGCTTTTCTTCTGTTGAGTTCAACCACGACGTTCGTACGATCTTCGATGCCGCCTAGTATCTCATCGGCTATCATCTGGGGATCTTCGCTTCGTGGATTATCGCTGGTGACAAAGATCTTTTTGGCTAAATTGGATGCGACTCTTCCCATTAAAGGGCGTTTGAGCCTGTCTCTATCTCCACCTGCACCGAAGACAACAATAAGCTCCTTCTCTTTTAATGCATTGAGCACTTGATACATTCCATCGGGCGTGTGGGCAAAATCGACTATCACATTCGGCGTTTCGCTCACCTGTTCCATTCGTCCGCTCACACCGGCAAAGTTATCGACCACATCCACAATCGTGGTTAGCGGCAATTTTGTCAGAATATGCACTGCACCGATCGCCGCCATGAGATTATAGAGATTGAAAAATCCATGAAGCGATGAAGCAAAAGGCACAATCTCTCCAAAATGCTGAATAATTCCGCTAGAGGCTTCATTAAGGGAGTAGGCCATCAGTTTATATGTAGCAGGGTTCTCAATACCGTATGTAAAAGTGTTCTTAATGTTGAACTTGGCCTTTGGTTCATCTTTATTGATAAGCTTTACACTCTCATCGGCAAAAAAACTGTTCTTTACGGCGATATACTCTTCGATTGTCTTGTGAAAATCTAGATGATCCTGCGTGATATTCGTAAGAATCTTTAGGGCAAACTTGATCCCCTCTATTCGCTCCTGAACGATGGCATGTGAACTTACCTCCATGATAAAGAACTCGCATCCCTCGCTTACGGCCTGATAGATATGTTTATAGGTGTGAAGGACACTTGGCGTGGTGAGCGATTTACCCTCCACGACCCTATCGTTCATAAAGAAGCCGCGCGTTCCCTGCAGAGCCGCTTTATATCCCAGATCAAGCAAGAACGAGTAGATAGCGCTTGCGGTCGTCGTCTTTCCGTTCGTCCCCGTTATGCCGATGATCTCTATCTGATCAAGACCAAAGAGTGGAGCGATATCTTTTATGCTTATGATTGAGTGATACTCCCCTTCGCGTAGAGTTTCAAGATATTTTTCATTCTGTCTCGTCTTTATAAATGCAGTCTCATGATCACACTCGCTTGAGTTGTCGGTGACATATCTAAAACTCTGCTCCGGTAGCTCTATTTTCAATTTTTTGACCTTTTCGTTTTCGATAGCTTTTTAAGAAGCTTTAAGAGCAGCGCATCGTTTGGATAGATCCCTAGCGCACTCTCTAGATATGAGAGTGCCATCTCTGCGAAACCGTGTTCTATGAGATTGTCCAAAAAGTCTAAAAAATCCTCTTTACGCGTAATGATAACGCGTGTCGAAAACATAATATTCTCGAATGTCTCTTTAAAGCTCTCTCCTCTGTCTAAAAGAGCTTTAAAATCTTCATACATGATTCCGTCTTCATACTCGAGCCGTTCACGAAGCGGCTCTGCGAACACTTGGCTAAACTTCTCTATTGTCCCGTCTATATTCTGAAGTATCTCACCCATAATGATGTCCGCTTGCTCTTTATCCTCCTCTTGAAGGATCTCATAGTAGTCAAAGAGCGCCTCTGCACCGCTTTCGCCGCTGAGAGCCATTTCGGATAGGATTACACCGTTATAGGCCTCTTTCGAGTTAGGGTAGTTTTGCAAAACGGAAGCAAACTTCTCCATTGCTGTTTTAAAATCTGATTTCGAGAAGCTCTCTTTTGCTTGAGATAGTGTCTTATATTTACTCATTGCACTCATTTTCTCTTCTTTTATAAATTTTATAGATTATCTATATCGTTTTCCATGCCGATCGGTACGTTTATAACGGATAGTTCAGGGTGTATAGCCATTCTCAGCTGCCTCTCTACACCGTATTTAAGCGTATTGCCGCTGCTAGCACATCCTATGCATGCGCCTTTTAATTGGACATAAACCTTTGCATTCTTTACTGTAACAAAATCGATATCCCCACCATCTAAGGCCAACGACGGTCTTATTTTTTCTATTACACTTTTTACGGGGTTCATCAACTCTTCATCAGTAAATGGAATCATAACTCTTTCCTTCTTATTAATTAGTTTCATAAAATATGCAAAAATCACTTAACATGTCATAAAGTTTTTTACACGTGATTCCACGTTATAACTCTCTAAGCAATCTCTTCTTCAAACGCGAGTATCTCACTCACATATGAAGAGCGTCTCATACCAACCAATATACAATCTATATCGTTTTGTTCTAGTAAAAAGTTTAACGCGCACTCTTGTAAACGCCTATTGCATCCAAGACCAAGTTTTTTGACAAGTGCAGCACTTTTAATTCCGCACTCATACGCTACCATATTTCTGTACTCTTGCAAAAATAGCTCTATGCTGTGAAGCAGCATATCGACTTCATCATTTGCTATCTTCATTAACGAGTTTTTTATATGCGGCATAACGGCACTCACCAAAAAAGTCTCATATTCGCCGATCCAGCTGAATCTATGCTTTGAAGCATCAAGCTCCTCAATGAGGTTATATAGTGCTCTTAATGGCTCGTTGTCGCATATCTCCAAGAGTTCATTGAGATAATTGTAGTAGTAATTGCTCTCATCATACTCCGCAAGGCGTACCATTCCGCCTTCATAAATAGCATTTAGCGGCCTATTTGCAATGACTCTGAGCCCGTTTCTTTTAGCCCATTTGGCACATTTAAGCCCCTCTTGCTCCAAAAGATTCACCGGAAGCTGGATTGTACTAAAACTCTGTTTTTCGTTTCCGACATCGGTGGATGCTCTCTGAGCCAATGTTATAAGATCTTCATAGGGCAAAAATGCCTCATCGCCGTGCTTTAATGAAAAGCTGTTTGAGCTGATGCCGTATGAGTCGATTCTTCCTTGAGCCACCTCATTTTCAAGTGCTACAAATGCTTTGTAGATTTTACTGTAGAGATCATCAAGACGCTCATCCCTATCAACTCCGCGATTAATAGCATCAAGCAGATAATATTCAGGATTATGCAGTAGATAACAAGATATTTTCTTTCGATCCAATCGTTTCAAGGATTCACTTAATTGATCGTGTATGAAGTCAGGTTCGATAGAGTAGTAACACTCTTGCGAATACTTTACAACTCCCTCAAATGGAGCTTTATGATATTCACGAAGGTTACTTCCTTGAATATAACCCACTTTCGAGATAATCTCTATGTTTTGTACAATCTTATCATCCAAACCGGCTAAAGCCAATCCTATAGCTCTCTCGGCAGCTCCGTCAAGATAGTTCGTTGAGGTGTCTATTATCGTCACGCCTCCTTGAATCGCTTCACGAAGCGCTTCTATTTGTGAGGGATTCATATCGCTGATTCTATACGTTCCAAATCCAAAACGGCTCATAATAACTCTTTTGTCTGATTTATGCTAGCATGTAAAAATGTAGAAAGGTGAAGAAAAGCAGGGTGACCCTGCCTTAGATTTTGAATATAGTATGGATTATACTAGTTCAATGAAAGCCATAGTAGTAGCATCACCACGGCGGATACGTGTACGAGTGATTCTTGTGTAACCACCGTTTCTCTCAACGTATGTAGGAGCTACCTCATTTACGAGTTTTTTCGTAGCTTCTTTGTTTTGAAGAGCTGCGAATACAGCTTTATGTGCATTCGCATCACCTTTACCTGCTACAGTGATGAGTTTTTCAACAAAAGAGCGAAGTTCTTTTGCTTTTTCTACTGTAGTTTCAATTTTACCATGTTCGATTAGTGCAATACTTAAGTTTTTGAGTAAAGCTGCACGGTGTGAGCTTGTACGGCCAAGCTTACGATATCCATGACGATGTCTCATATTCTATTCCTCTATTAATTAAGCTTCTTTAGCTTCTATTTTCTTTTTAAGAGCACTCACTAAGTCGCTTGGCAAGTCAGCACCTACTGCAAAACCAAACTCTTGGAGCTTCTCAATAATCTCATCATAAGATTTTTTACCAAGGTTCTTAACATTTTTAAGGTCATTTTGACTCATAAGAGCAATCTCACCTATGTATTTGATGTTTGAGCGATCTAAACAGTTAAAACTACGAGCACTTAAACCTAACGTATCGATATGAGCTATTAATCTTTTTAGATCAGGATTCTCTTCTGCTCTTTCGATCGTTGTAGGTGCTTTGATACTAATCTCGCTGTTAAATACAGAGAGTTGCGTATACATAACCTCTAAAGAGTTTCTAAATGCATCAACAGGAGAGATTTGTCCATCTGTTACAATGTTAAGCACAACTTTTTCAAAGTTCGGATTGTCTTCGACAAGTACGTTTTCAATTTTATACGTAGCACTTCTTACCGGAGTGAAGAATGCATCAAGAGGGATGAAGTCGCCTTCGATCTCTGCTTGAATATCTTCACTTGGAACATATCCTATACCTTGAGCTAGTTTGATAGTAAAGTTGAGTACAGCATCTTCATTGAGTGTTGCAAGGTGATTTTCAGGAGTAACGACTTCTACCTCGTCATTACTTAGGTTAGCACCTTTTACTTCACACGGACCAGCAAATGAGTAGTTTACTTCTGTTTCAGTCACGCCACCTTTTAATTTAAAACGAATATCTTTTAAATTCAAGATGAAGTCAGAGATATCTTCTAACATACCGCGAACAGAGTCAAACTCATGCTTAGCACCTTCAATTTTGATAGCTATTGGAGCATACCCGACAGAACTGCTTAACAAAAAACGGCGAAGCGGGTGAGCCAATGAAACAGCATATCCCGTTTCAAACGGGAATGCTATGATATTAGCTTCGTTCTCACTAATCTGTTCTACCTCAAACTCTTGAGGAGCAAGCGGAGTAGTTTTAATTTTTTTCATTCTCAAACGCCTTTTTATTATTTATTATTTCGAGTAAAGCTCAACTATTAAACGCTCTTCAAACGGAACAACTACCTCTTCACGCTCTGGAAGACGAGTAAAGATACCGAATTTTTTATCAGCATCGATATCAACCCATGGAGCGATACCAGTTTGGTTTGTTAGCTCAATAGCACGAACGATTTGGTTGTTGTTTTTGCTTTTTTCGCGAACTTCAACTTTTTGACCCGGTTTAACACGGTATGATGGAATGTCAAGACGTTTGCCATCTACAAGGATGTGTCCGTGTGTTACAAGCTGGCGAGCAAAACGACGAGTCGTTGCGAAGCCCATTCTGTAAACTACGTTATCAAGTCTTTGTTCGATCAACGTAACAAGGTTTGTACCTGTGTTTCCATCTCTTCTTTTTGCTTCAACGAAGATAGCACGGAACTGTTTTTCAGAAACACCGTACATGAATTTCGCTTTTTGTTTTTCATTCAATTGAAGACCATACTCAGATGCCTTCTTTTTTCTTTGACCATGTTGACCTGGAGCATATGG
>JACXUD010000124.1 GCA_014764025.1 Campylobacterota bacterium
TCATCGCCGTAGCTTTAGCTATGGCTCTTCGCGTCGCCTTGACTTAAGCAAAAATCTCCTAAAGCTAAAACCGCGTAGAGTTTTTAGAGGTGCCCATAAGAGAGGGTCGGCATGTGAAGATTCACATGCCCAAAAGCGAAATTACGCTTTTTTGATTTTGACTTGGTAAGCCTTGTCGGAGAGTTTAACCCACGGACGTTTGATGTGTCTTGGACGACGGATCGTCGAGTTCTCATCTAGACCGCGAGTAAGCTGGTCTCTCCATGCTTGGTAAACTTTGAAGTTGTTCTCATAGTTCACATGGATATCACCGATCTTGTCACCGGCTTGCGCAGGCTCTAAGATAACTTTTTGGTGCCAGCAGTGCATACCTGAGATCGGGTCCGGATGCGGAGCAGCTACGGCATTTTGCCATGAACCGCTTAGACCGTCCCACCAGATGTTGCCGCTGTCGCTGTTGTAGTCTGCAAAACGCTCAGAGTGGAACGGTTTGATACCCTCAACATATTTGAGTTTACCCTCTTTTCCGTCCATTTGAAGCTCTGCGACAGGGACACCGAAGCTATTCATACCGGTTGTACCGTTATAGTTCTCGATCTTGATCTGCGCACCATCACGCCCTGCATTTTCAGGTGAGTGAGCCATGAATTTTGGATCATTCATATTGCGTGCAACCGGCTGAGAGTCAACTTTACCGTCAGTTACGCCGTTTGGAATCGTAACTGCATTTTTGAGTTTCCATCTACCGCCGTGGTGCGAACAAGCAAGCGTACCAGGAAGAACACCCTCAGTCGGTACCGCCATAGCTACAAAGTAACCTGATTCAAGACCCGAAACCGAGTCCACGATTCTTACACGGATAGCATCACCGCGCTTAAAGCCTTGACGCGCCGCATCTTTTGTAGAGATCCAGATCGGGTCGTGGTTTTGCGAAATCTCCATCAAGTGTTTAGAGTTCGCTGAACGCGTATGGATGTTATACGGCAGACGGAATACCGTATTGAGTGCATAAGAGTTAGGCTCGCTCATGTACATATGGTTAACGTGTGAAACGATATGTGGCATCGCTTTTTTCTCTTCTTCAGTTCTTGGATAGAACGGAATAGAGTACTCAGGCCATTTCCAATCCTCTGCCAACCACTCACAGAAGAAGTCGAGTTTCTTGTCAAGCGTTGCGAAACCTTCCATCTTCTTACCGTCGATCTCGATACCCATCGGTACTTTTTTACCGTTGTGCTCAGCAGTCATGACACCCGTACGTTTGTCTGTGTGTACGTGGTGTTTGTTGTATTTGTGACCGTGAGAGATGTAGTTCTCGCCATCATCCTCGATCTCGCGCTCTTGCCCGTGATAGATATGGTTCTCTTCCATCCATGCACCGTGGTCACGCATATACTCATAAACCGGATACTCGGCATTTTTGTAACGTGCATCGCTTGTAGCCGTTGCTTTAAGATTTGGCAAGTTATCACCGAATGCAGCGTCATACCACTCGGCAATCGTAACCGGTTTGCCTGGGTTTTTCTTAGACTCCCACATCTTTTTGATGCCAAGTTCACCCGTCGGGTCAATGTAGTTGACACACATATCGAACCAGAACTCATTCTCTTCCCAAACTTCGCCAAGACCCGCTTTAATATGTGCTTCAAGCGTCGCACGGTTCGGGTTGCTCGGTTTCCATCCCGCTTTCTCTAATGCTACACGCATAACCGGTTGACGGAACGATGTCCAGCGCGCCGGCATAGTAGCCTCTGAGTGTTGGTCGTGACGCTCACCTGCGAGACCTACAGGGAGGATATAATCCACATACCAGTTTGTCTCACTCCATACAGGAGAGAGGTTGAACGTCAGTTCCATCTTCTTCTCGTTTTTAAGAACTTCCAACCATCTAAAACCATCCGGGTTGATCCACACAGGGTTATACATACGCGGGATCCATACGGCAAGTTTCTCAGGAACGTTAAGACCTCTTGCTCTCCATTTGTTTTGCCACTCCGTATCACTTAAAAGGTGCGGTAAAAGATAAGAGAGCTCATACGTTGAGAGCGGCCATTCAGGCGGCCAAGTAAGTTCGTTATAGACATCAACGGCAGGAACGTTGTTTCCTCTTGTTCCTTGTCCTACAGTTGCGCTACCGCCCTTTCCGCTGACGGAGATAACGTGCCAGTGGTGGAAGAACGTACCGCCCTCGCTTCCGATCGCTCCGCGAAGTGCAAGCGGAAGGTAACCGGTACGTCCGCTCATCCATCCACCGCGGTTACCCGCAGCCGTTGCACGCCAGAAGTATGTAGATACCGCTTCGCCTGCCCAAATGAACATATCATATAGAGCTTCAAGTTTATAAGCCGGAACGTGAGTCTCTTTAGATACATAATCAAGCGTATAAGGAGCGTAAAGCTCTTTAAGAACCTCTAGGAAAGTATCGAAATCTTCTCCTTTTGGCATCTTAGAGATATACCCTTTGCTTACCAAGAACTCAAGATATTTTTTGTTATCTAAGAATACTTCCCAGTTGATCCATCTGCGAACGAAATCTTTGTTTACCTTGTTCTCATTGAGAATTCTTTGAGTAAGATAGAGATAGATCGCAGGTTCCGTACCCGGCCATGCAGCGATCCAAAGATCTGCCATACCCGCAGAGTTTGACATACGCGGGTCCATAACTACCAATTTTGCACCCTTTTGGCGTGCATCAGCGATGAATGATGCTGATTGTTGGAAGTAGTGACCAGCATCCGCGGCATGTGAAGAGTTCAAGAAGATCAGCTTCGCATTTGCCCAGTCAGGTGAAGTTCTATCGTCGTTTGCCCACTGGATAGTCGGTGTACGGCCGTTTGATGAACAGATGTTCGTATGTGAATCGAATGCGTCCACTCCGAGAGTCTCCCATACTTTACCCGTAAATCCGTTCTCATTTGGACGACCGACGTGAAACATTACCGATTTTCTAGAGAGCTCGTCACCTTTTTTGATCGTATCACCCATCTTCTTACCGATAGTGCTCATCGCCTCATCCCAAGTCGTACGAACCCATTTACCCTCACCGCGAGCCGAACCTTCGGCACGTTTGAGCGGGAACGCTATACGATCCGGATCATACATCTGGCTTTGTGCCGCATAACCTTTTGCACAGTTACGCCCACGTGATGCCGGGTGAAGCGGGTTACCCATATATTTTTTAACGGTGAATGATTTCTTATCAACCCACGCAGTCAAACCACAAGATGCCTCACAGTTTGAACACGCCGTAGGAACGATCATATAGTCGTTCACTTCGATACCGTCCGGATTCTCTTCGCTTCTCACTCCTTTACGATCAATTCCACCGCGTTTCCAGTCATGTCCGTCAAGCTCTTTGAAATCATTCCATTGATCCATAGTCGGATAGAATGAGAGAGAGTCCGGAGTGTTCGTAAACTTACTTTCAGATACGCTTTGTGCTAGAGCATCCGTCGTAAATACACCTTTGGCAATAGCAGCACCCGCTACCGTGAATGCCGCACCTTTTAAAAATGTTCTTCTACTTTGTAAATACATATAAATTTCTCCCTAGCTCATTGGTAGCAATTGTGGAATGTTCAACCACACGTGTTTTACAATCCATAGACCTGCGATTGCTAAAACGGCTGCCAATTTTAAAATACTTTCAGATTTTGTGATACGGCTCATAGCGATAAAGAGCATCGGCAAGAGGTATGTCATCCACTGACCGACCCAGAACATGACCGTATATTCTCCATCACCTTTGATATATTGAAGCACTGCCGCAACCTCTTCAGCTTTCATCGGGCCGAAGATATACTCTGCCATATAGAGGATGAAAGATGCCAATGCACTCAGACCAAGAATGACGCCGAGTGAGCTTTTCGCCTCATATGAGAGCTTGCTTCCGCCCATAAGGATCATCGTCGCAGAACCTGCAAGAAGTGCCGCAAGCATCATTTGAGCCGATTCCGTCGGCATCTGCCAGAGCTCACGCGCCGTACATTGTGACATAAGACCCGCAGTATAGAGCGTTACAGGGATTGCAAGAGCCACCACCCATACCAATGTTTTATCAAACGCCGCATTGTCTTTTTTGATGAATGTCAAGAATGCAAGTAAGAACAATAGACCGACAAAGATCGTCGCCATCCAAGCACCGACCGTAATAGCAGACGTTACATGCGGATAGAAGAATATATGCCACATTCTAAACGGTTGATGTAGATCCGCCAACGTAAAGAGCAAGAAGATATGGATAAAGATGATCGATACTACCGTAGTGGAGAAACGAAGGCTTCCTGCTTGTTCCGGATATTTACGTAATAGGTAAAAGAGCATGAAGATAACGCCCGTACCGATACTCTTAGCCCACATATTCATAGTTACCAGCCAAGGCCAAACCGTTCCCGGAAGTGCTACGTCAAGCGTTACTACTGCGTTTGTAGCTGTTAAGATTTCATGTGCTGCCATTAGTGGTGCCCTCCTACCGGAAGAGTTGTAATATTGTTAAATAGCGAGTGGCCATTGACTCTGTGTGATGCAAGCGGGTTGAGTGTAACGTTACCGCCGCCTACATAGAAGTGGTGTGGATTCGTACCTTTTTCCGGTTTACGAACCTGAACGCCGCCTTGATGCTTCATGATATATTTAGAGATGTTTGACGTAGGATCGTCAAGGTCACCAAAGATATTCGCTTGAACCGGACATGCAACGACACATGCAGGCATCATAGAAGAGGCAACACGGTGAGCACAGTAGGTACACTTATCAGCCGTCTGCGTTTGCGGATCGATATAGATCGCACCGTAAGGACAAGCCATAACACAACCCGCACATCCGATACATCTCTCTTTGTCGATGTTCACGATACCGTTTTCAAGGTAGTGAAGCGCGCTAACCGGACAAATTCTCTCACACGGAGCGTTTTGACAGTGGTTACATCTGAGTGGCGTAAACGTTCTCTTAGTCTCCGGGAACGTTCCTACATCCACATACTTAACACGAAGTCTCCATGTACTGAGTGGGACTTGATTCTCCACCTTACATGCGATTTCACAACCTTTACATCCCATACAAAGATGCAGGTCAACTAGGAAACCTAATTGCATTTATTCTCCTTTAGCCTCTAGGCAAATTTTTTATAAGTAAGACTAATCTAGATTAAAAGAAGCCCTTATTTACGCGAGAAACGGGACTCTTCAACGTGAAAATACTATCCAAGAAACCTTAAACTAGTTATAAATACGTGATATATTTTTGACATTATCCGTCACGTGTGTAGAATTGAAAAAAGATAAAAAAACTTTATAGTTTATATCTCTCATTGAGAAGATTTCGGCATGTGAAAAGAAGCAGGTCAAAACGATCTATACGCTCGATAAACAGGGCCCTAGAAGCTTAAAATTTTATCCTTCTTTCATATTGATTCGATTATGATGCGGGCTAAAGCACAAAAAGGGCACCTCTAAAAACTCTACGCGGCTTTAGCTTTAGGAGATTTTTGCTTAAGTCAAGGCGACGCGAAGAGCCATAGCTAAAGCTACGGCGATGAG
>JACXUD010000125.1 GCA_014764025.1 Campylobacterota bacterium
GCGGCGGCAACGGCCCGCAGCTCCCTAAAGTCGATCTTAACTTCGGCGGCGGCAAAGCGGCATTTGTCTATTTTATTATAGGCGTAGTTTTACTTTTAGTTCTTGCAAAACCTTTTGCAATCATTGAAGAGGGGGAGCGCGGGATTTTAAGTACCAACGGAAAGTATTCCGATCAAGCACTTTTGCCGGGTCTGCATTTTGTGATTCCTATTATTCAAAAGGTCTATATCGTTGATACAAAAGTGCGTATCATCAACTACGCTTCACGCGTAGAGGTAAACTCGAACAGCTCGGGAATCATCACAAAACCGGCCATCGAAGTTCTTGACAAACGCGGTCTTCCGGTCTCTATCGAGCTTACCGTTCAATACAGACTTAACTCCCAATTTGCGGCACAAACTATTTCCAACTGGGGCTTTAGCTGGGAGGATAAGATCATCAACCCCGTCGTGCGCGATATTGTTCGTAACGTAGTCGGTAAATATGATGCAGAGAACCTTCCTCAGATGCGTAACGTGATTGCAGAGTCTATTGAGACGGGTATTGAAGAGAGTGTGAAAAAACTTGAAAATGCCCCTGCAGAGTTACAATCGGTACAACTTCGCGAGATCGTTTTGCCTACAAAAGTAAAAGAGCAGATCGAGAGCGTTCAGATCGCTAAACAACAAGTGCAACGTGCAGAGCAAGAGGTAGAGCGTGCAAAACAAGAGGCGCTTAAACGTGCGGCAGAGGCGCAAGGGGTTGCGGAAAAGGCAAGAATCGAAGCACAGGGTAAAGCCGATGCTATCGAGATTGAGGCAAAAGCGAACGCACGTGCCAATGATCTCATTTCAAGATCTTTGACTACACAGTTACTACAACTTGAGCAGATCAAAGTCCAAGGGAAGTTCAACGAGGCGCTTCAAGAGAACAAAGATGCAAAAATATTCCTAACACCTGGCGGTTCGACTCCGAATATCTGGGTTGATATGAAGAACGGCCAAAGACAGATCTCTACGCAAAATCAATAGTGATGAAAGAGATACTCAATAAAATAGACTGGGAGAAGCTGGATAACCTTCTGCCGGTCATTGTTCAGGATAAAGATTCAAATGAAGTGCTTATGATGGCCTATATGGACCAAGAGGCGCTCTCGCTTTCAATATCTTCGAAAATAGCGCACTACTTCTCTCGTTCCAAACAGCGTATCTGGAAAAAAGGCGAGAGCAGCGGACATATTCAAACGATTCAATCCTTTTTCCTTGATTGCGACAACGATACGCTTCTTATCAAGGTGCACCAAGAGGGCGTGGCTTGTCATACGGGGCGAAAATCCTGCTTCTTTACGGAGCTGCAGAGCGGTGAAGCTATCAGTGAAGCCTCGGTAGATTCACATGCCATATATGGCGTTATCGATACGCTCTATCACACCATTCAAGAGCGCAAATTCGCCGATCCTTCAACATCGTGGACGGCGAAACTCTTTGCAAAAGGCGACAACACGATCCTTAAAAAAGTTGTCGAAGAGGCAGGAGAGTTCACTTTTGCTTATAAAGACAATAACGAGAACGAGATGGTCTATGAGGCGGCTGATCTTACCTATCACATGCTTGTTGCTCTTGCGGCCAAAAACATCTCGCCGGATCGTATCAAGCAGGAGCTTGCAAGACGATTCGATATGAGCGGTATAGCCGAGAAAAACTCGCGTAAAGACTAAGGAAGAGCAGTTGTGAAAGAGAAGATGGTCACATTTATCAATGGGTTGATACTCTACGACTATATTCTCTTCGGTGCCACCCTTCTTCTTTTTCTCCTTTTTATCATACTGGCCATCGTCGTGCGCCATCGTCTCGGAGTTGCCCTATTCTTCATTTTTTTTGGTTTTCTGCTCCTTTTTACCCTCCCTACGCTCGGATATATTGAGATGCACAAATACCTCTTTAAGAGCACCGCAACGCTTACATCGCAAAAGCTCTTGAGCTTTAGCGAAGCGATCGTGGTCAAAGGCGAGATCACGAACGAATCGAAATTCGATTTTAGCGAGTGTGCTATAACCGCATCGGCCTATAAAGTGAGCGGCAACGAACTTAAAGATTTTCTATTTAAACTGAAGCCGCTGAAAAAGATGACGATAGTAGAAAATAATATTACAAAAGGGAGCACCAAAGAGTTCAAGCTCTTTATAGAGCCTTTTCGATATGCAAAAGATTATAACGTATCACTGGAGGCAACATGCAGATGACGCTCTTTAATATCTGGCACTATATAGTGCTAGGGGTCATATTTCTCATATTCATAGGAGGTGTGGCGGCTTCGTTTAGACAAGAGAAGAAAAAGCTTCTCATACCGATGCTCTTCTCCGTAACACTCGTGAGCACTCTCTTGGCGCTCTTTTCGGTCGCTGTCGTAGATAAATATACAAAGGTCGTAAAGCTCTATAAGCTTGAGAACAAACGCTTTTTGAGCATCGAGAAGATCAAATATTCAGGTATCGTGAAAAATGAGGGCAATTACCCAATAGGCGAGGTCATATTCGAGATCAAGCTTGTCAACAAAGGTCATGTGACGGATAACGTCAAAGCGGGATCCTTTTTTGATCCGTCGGGTTTTAAGGAGTTCTTCGGTGAGGGTGCAGGGTATCTCTATAAGCCTCAGACGATCGTCAAAGAGTTCGTCGTCGCACGAAATCTAGGCCCCGGAGAGGCGCAGCAGTTCAGCGTACATTTCGATTTTCCGCCATACTTTAGACAAGTGGCCGATTTCGCTAAGGTCTATGGCCACTAGTTTTGGCATGTGAATTCATGCCTTAGTATTTAAGGCCGTGTTTTTTGAGCTCACTATTTATATTTTTGATCTGTCTGTTTTTATCGCTGCACCACTGCGGTGCCAACAGCGAAGCGTCGTTGATACCTGCGGTGACTCTCTGCACGCTTACGTTTTCAGGCTTCATCAGCAGTGCTTTTGTGAGCGTATCAAGATAAAGCGCTTCGCTGATGGGCGTGAAATCACCTCTGAGGTACTCATTGGCCAGCGCCGTCTTTTTGACCACATAGAGCGGATGGTACTTTACTGAATCTATCCCCAAATCATAAGCCGCTTGTGCCGTTTTTAGCATCATCTCCTGCGTCTCGTCGGGCAGACCGAAGATGAGATGGCCGCAGACGTTGAGCCCGTATGATTTCGCTTTTTTTATCGCCTCTTGGACATTAGCGCTATCGTGACCGCGGTTTATCTTCAGGAGTGTCTCATCATAGATAGACTGGATCCCAAACTCGATCCATATCTCTTTTGTTTTTGAAAGCTCTGCTAGATAGGCTAAGGTCTTATCCTCTAGACAATCGCTTCTTGTCCCTATGCTTAGACCCACGACGTCATCGAAGGTAAGCGCTTTGTCGTAGAGTGCTTTGAGCGTCTCGAAGGGAGCGTAGGTGTTGGTGAAGGATTGAAAATAGACCAGAAACTTCTGCGCTCCGTACTCGCGTCTTTGGCGTGCACTGATAGCGCTAAACTGCTGCTCTAGCTGAAGGAGCTGTTTTTCTAGATATGGATTGGTTGTAGATTGAAGATTGAGGTAAAACCCTTTAAGCTCTTGTACTCTATCCGTACTTGCGCTAAAAGAGTCGTTTTCACAGAAGGTACAGCCCCCTTTGGCAACGGTGCCGTCGATATTGGGGCATGTGAAACCCGAGATGTTGATGCCGACTTTGTGGACCTTTGCCCCGAATTTTCGGTGCAGGTAGATCCCAAACGTATAGACCTGGTTGTTCATAGATCAGACGATATATTTTCCGGTGAAACAAGCCGTACAGTAACCGTCATCCTCTGCATTGACACTTCTAAGAAGTGTCGCTTCATCAAGATAGGCTAAAGAGTCGGCTTCGATATATTGGCAGATCTCATCGATGCTCATATTCGCAGCGATAAGCTTCTCTTTGTTCGGCGTATCGACACCGTAAAAACATGGATCGGTCGTCGGCGGGCTTGAGATTCTCATATGCACTTCACGTGCACCGGCCTCTTTGAGCATACGCACGATTCTTCTTGATGTCGTTCCTCGAACGATCGAGTCATCGACCACGATGACGCTTTTGCCTTTGATGGTTCCCGTCATCGGAGAGAGTTTCATTTTTACTTTTAAATCACGCATCTCTTGGGTAGGCTCGATGAAGGTGCGCCCGATGTAGTGGTTACGCATGATACCCATCTCGTAGGGGATGCCGCTTGCTTGGCTGTAGCCAATTGCAGCCGGCACACCGCCATCAGGTACAGGGATGACCATGTCAGCCTCGATCGGCTGGATGGCTGCGAGCTCTTTGCCCATGTTTTTGCGCATCTGATAGACGCTTTGACCAAAGACATTCGAATCGGGACGTGCAAAATAGACATACTCAAAGATACATTTTTTTGGCTGCGGTTCGAAGATCTTGATTGATTTAGGCACTTTGCCCTCTTCAAAGACCAAAAGCTCGCCCGGCTCGACGTCGCGTATGAACTCCGCACCGATAAGGTCGAATGCACACGTTTCGCTTGCCACGACATAACCGCCGTTTGCGATACGCCCAAGGCTGAGCGGACGGAAGCCGAATCTATCACGCATTGCAAACATCTTCGTGCGGCTCAAAAATACCAAAGAGAAGGCCCCTTCGATACGCTGAACGGCATCGATGATACGCTCTAAGAGCTGCTCTTTTTCACTCTTTGCTATAAGGTGGATAAGGTTTTCGGTATCCATGAAAGTTTGAAAGATGGCGCCTTTTTTGATAAGGGCGTTGCGAACTTCGGCGGCATTGGTGAGGTTACCGTTGTGCACGATCGCCATCTCTCCTAGATCATAACGGGCAAAGACGGGCTGAGCATCGAGGATCGAGTCATCGCCTGCGGTTGAGTAGCGGGTGTGGCCGATGGCACTTGAGCCCTTGAGCGTCGAGAGTTTTGACTCGTCAAATACGTTCATAACAAGACCACGGTCTTTGATCGTATGAAGTTTATTCCCATCAGATGAGCTGATACCTGCTGCTTCTTGTCCTCTGTGTTGCAGTGAGTGGAGCGAGAAATAGGCTAGTTTTGAAGCCTCTTCATGTCCAAAAATACCTACTACAGCGCACTTTTCATTCATATTTTCAAGCAAAACCGTATCCTTGTGAGCAAAGTAATTTTTTGCGATTATATTCAAGATGACCTATAAAAGCTCTTAATGAGAACCATAATTTCTCTTTCAAAGATGAAATTTAGTTGTTCATAGATTTTAACAGGCGAATATTTTGGAACGTAAGATGCTTTATTTGGCAAACTATCCAACAAAAAGGTAGGAGATATGGAGATTGTCCTTCGAAATAATCTTATTGTTATCACTACGGGTTTTGAGACGCTAAATGCCCAGTGGATGCGTGAGTTTTTGAACCACCACTCAAGAGGGATGCTCTTTTTGCCCAAGGCCGTGTTGGTCTTTAGAAACGAGACGCTGCGCGAGGTGCGTGAAGAGTTTTTGAGCCAGCTCAGCCAATACCATGC
>JACXUD010000126.1 GCA_014764025.1 Campylobacterota bacterium
GATATCGTTATATCAAAACAGATAGAAAGGAAAATTATGTTCAAATATATGCTCTTCTTCGTTGCACTCATTGCAACCGTTTCACATGCCAAAACCATAGAGGACGACTACGCTCGCAGAGTCGAGGTGCCCGACGTCGTCACAAAAATATACGCCGCTTCGCCGCCGCTGAGCATGAGCCTTTTGGCATTTAATCCAGAACTCATAGCAGCGCTCAATACGCCCTATAAACCGGAGCAAAAAGAGTATGCCGGCTCCTCATACACCAAACCCGTAGCAGGCGGTTTTTTTGGTCAGGGCAACACGCCCAATTTTGAAGTTCTGGCCAAAACAAAACCCGATGTTATTCTTATGTGGGGGCGAATGAGCGGCCATGAGAAGGCGCTTGCAAAGTTTGAAAAATTGGGGATTCCTGTTCTTTTGGTGCGTAATGATTCGATCAAAGATTTGGTGAGTCAGTTTCGACTCTACGGCAACTTAAGCGGCGACACGAAACGAGCAGATGAACTCATTGCCTATACCCAAGAGACACTCTCTCTCATCGACGCCCTTCAGCCCAAAATAGCAAAACTAAAGCCCACGCGCTACTACTTTGCTCAAGGTGTGGACGGTCTTAGCAGCGAGTGTGAGGGCTCATTCCATCTTGAACCATTTAGCTACAGCGGAGGCATCAATGCACTTGATTGCAAGATGAGTTCTAACTACGGCATGGAGAAGATGAGTATGGAGCGCGTTTTAATGAGTGACCCTGACGTGATTATCGCGATGGAGAGTGCTTTTGTAAACGGTGCGGCTAAAGATCTGCGCTGGAAAAATCTTCGAGCCATAAGCGAGAATAGAGTCTATTTAGTTCCCTCTACTCCTTTTAACTACATCACCCGCCCGCCATCTTTTATGCGCCTTTTAGGGATTCGATGGCTCATTCACACCCTCTATCCAACCCTTTTAGAAGGTTCTTTGCAAGAAGAGCAAAAAAGATTCGATGCGCTTTTTTTTAAGGCTCGTCCATGAAACTTGGTATCTTCCTCCTATGTGAAAACTTTCATGCAAATCCACATGCCGTGATTCACAACGACATCGAGCTTGGTGTTTTGGCTGAAAAGCTCGGGTTTGACGAAGTATGGTTTGCGGAGCACCACTTCAATGCCTTTAGCGTCATCCCATCGCCCTCTTTGATGATGGCGACTTTGGCAGCCAAAACATCGCGTATCCGCATAGGGAGTGCGGCTTTTTTGGCCCCCTTTTATCACCCTGCCCGCCTGGCCGAAGAGATCGCCGTGCTTGACGTGCTCTCAAACGGGCGCATCAACGCAGGGTTTGCCAAAGGGGGCTTTACGCTGGATATGGAGTATTTTGAAAAAGATAGCCAAAGCCTTAGAGCCGAACTCTTTGAGAACGTGGAATCGATCGACAAAAGCCTCCATCTCCATAGAGTGCTGCAGCCAAAATCTCTTCAGGCGCGAATCCCTTTTTATATCGCCACCTTCAGCACGAAAGAGAGCATCGAATATGCCGCCGCGCACGGATACGGGCTGATGTTCTCGCAAGGCGCAACGATAGATGAGTGCAAAGCGGCATGTGAATACTACCGCACCATCGCCGGCGATGAACCCGAAGTAGTCATTACGCGCGTCTTTAGCATGGCGCCAACCGCCACACAGGCGCACGAAGAGGCGCTTATCGCGACTGACCATTTCGTAAAGTCGATGCGCTCGCTCAATTCACATGCCGCACAACCGAGATTCAACAGAGCCAACTACGAAGAGCTCTTGGCACAGCGCCACGACTTTTTTGACGCAAAAAAATTCATGCAAAACGCCATCATAGGTACAAAGGAGGAGGTTAAAAAGGAGATTTTAAAGATAGAGAAGAGCTTTGCGAAGCTGCATCTTGTATTGAAAGTTGCATCGACGCATGCAGGCAAAACACGCAAAGTGCTTAGAGAGCTAAGCCAAATATTACAACTTCAATAAAAAAGGAACAATCAACATGAAAAAGAGAATCTTCACACTTTCACTCGCCGCTTCGGCACTCTTTGCACAGACCTATACACTCGGCGAAGTGAGCATCAGCTCCGTTTCAAACGAAGGTGAGCTAAAGACGATAGAGCAGCAAATCGACTCTAGCGAGATCGCCCTGCATAGCTCGCTCAGCGTCAATGAGGCGCTTGACAACATAAGCGGCGTGAGCCAAGACCTCCAAGGCGGGCGCGGCGAAGCCACGCTCTATATCCGCGGTTTTGACGCAAGACGCATAGGGGTCTTCATCGACGGAATCCCTGTCTATGTCCCTTATGACGGCAACTTTGACTATGCGCGATTCTTAAGCGCCGATATCGCTCAGATAGACGTAGCAAAGGGCTACTCGAGCATCGTTTACGGCGCCAACACGATGGGCGGCGTCGTCAATATCGTCTCTAAACGCCCAACCAAAGAGCTAGAGGGAGATGTAAAAACCACCCTTGTTTTTGATGCTCAAGCAAAGATGGCTCGACATCTAGAGAGCATCAATATTGGAACACTCACAGATGGCTTTTACGCACAGCTGGGAGCGGCCTACTCCAAACAAGATCACTTTAGACTCAGCGAGAAATATGACGCCACCCCGACACAGCCCGAGGGGGATCGCCTACGAAGCCAGAGCGAAGATAAAAAAGTGAGCCTTAAAGCGGGGTATGTGGCAGAGGATATGAGCGAGATCGCCCTCTCGTATGCCAATCAGCAAGGAACCAAAGAGCAGCCGCCCGTCACCGACACCGCTTTTGCAAAGAACAAAAATTGGGATTGGCCATACTGGGACAAGGAAACCCTCTCGATAACGGGGCAGATCAACTTTGAGCAGAGCTACCTCAAAGCCCTCGCCTACTACGACACAAGCAAGAACTCTCTTTACGCTTACGACGACTCTACTTTTAGCGCCATATCTAAAAAGTGGGCCTTCAAGAGCCGCTACGACGACTACGGCTACGGCGCAAGGGTCGAGTACGGAAGCGAGCTTGGCGAGCACTTCATCAAAGCGGCGTTAAACTATAAAAAAGATGTGCATAGAGGCTACGATATCTCTAAGACTACCTCGATTGAGAGTCTGATCGAAGAGTACCAAGACCACACCCTCTCGCTAGGCATCGAGGAGAGCTGGCAGATAAATGAGGCGCTTGAGCTCTTGGCGGGGGCTAGCTATGACACCCAAAGCGGCGATAAGATATATGACACCAACACCGCCAATCTCGATATGCTCGCCCTCAAGACCCACAGCTCCCTCTCTCCGCAGGTCGCCCTGCTCTATGCCTTTGATGCAGACTCTATGGTGCGCCTGAGCGCTTCGCGAAAAACTCACATGCCGAGCATGAAGGAGCGATACTCGCGAAAACTCGGCACGGCCGTACCGAATGTCGATCTAAAAAACGAGATCGCCGACCACTATGAACTAAGCTACGCCCGAGCCGATGCAGGATTGAAAAGCGCAATCAACCTCTTTTACACGCACCAAAAAGATGCCATTCAGAGTGTAGCGTGGGATCAAAACAGCTCTCTTACACAAAATCAAAACGTCGGGACATTCGATCATCTGGGTGCGGAGCTAGAGCTGCGCTACACGCAAGAGGGGCTCGAAGCGGGCGCGAACTATACGCATATCTCTATAAAAAACACCAAAGATGAGAGCGTCAAGATCGTTGATGTGCCAAAGAACAGCCTCTTTGCCTATACCAAAGCGAGCATCGGCGGCGGGGTGAGCCTCTATGCCAATGCCAAATTCCGCAGCGGCGCTTATGAGAATAGATTAGACGGCAGCTATGTGACCAATCCGGACTTTAGCACCTTCGATGTGAAGGTCATCTACGAGCCTACCGCTTCACTTACCGCAGAGCTTGGAGTTAAAAACATTACCGACGAACTGGTACGCTACGATATGGCCTACCCGATGGCTGGGCGCGAATTTTTTGGCTCTTTGGAGTATAGATTTTGAAAAATTCCATACTAAAAGCCTCTTTGTGCTCCTGCTGAACTTTAGCTTTTCACATGCCAAAGAAAAGCCGCTGCAGATCGCTGTTATCGGCGGTATGGTAAGCAGCGGCATGTGGCAGGAGGTAGCCTCGGCATTTAGCCAAGAGAGCGGTATTGAAACGCAGATAGCGATAAGCGGCAACAAAGAGGAGCTTGATGCTTATGTGCGCGAACATAGGGTCGATCTTATCACCATGCACTCCAGCGATACCATCAGCGACCTCGTGGCCGATGGGCTCTTCGAGCGTCTCACCCCTTGGGCCAAAAACGCACAGATGATCGTAGGCTCAAAGAGCAATCCTGCCCATATTGAGCCAAACGACACGCTGCCCGAGGCGCTCAAAAAGATCGAACAGAGCCGATCGCCCTTTTTGGTGCATCCAAGCGGCGGCACCTTCGAGGTGGCGAATGCGCTATAATTTTCGGCCGAACACTATCTTTGTTCAGCAGAAGAGAGGCTTTTTAAAGAGCGTTGTGCAGAGCAACGGCTATACGCTTTTCGGCGTGATCCCCTTTTTACTGCACAAAGAGCACCATGAGGATATACGAGGCTACCATATAACGGACAGAAAATTGCAACGCCCCTATTTAGCCGCCGTTGCCACAAAAGAGCAAGAGGGGTCGGCACACTATGATGCGGCGCTCAAGCTGCTCTTGTTTTTAACGTCGCCAAAAGCTCAGGAGATAATTCAAAAAGTAAGAATCCCCGAGCATAAAGAGCATCAGCTCTTCTTTAGCGTATCGAATTTTAAGGAGTAACCATGTTTTTAGAACCGCTTGATTTTGCAAAAATGTACAAAGAGCATAAAGAAAAAACGATATTCAAAGGCAAAAGCGCCGAGGATTGGAACCAAAAATCAAAGGATATGGCGCCGCGGATGCAGCGCTCTAGCTATGTCGAAGATTTCATCTCGCGTATGGATCTCAGGGGCGATGAAGTGGTGCTAGACATCGGGTGCGGCCCCGGAACGCTTGCCGTGCCGCTGGCAAAGAGGGTCAAAAAGGTGATAGCCATAGACTTCTCTCAGAGTATGCTTGACGAGCTCGAAGCCTACGCCGCACGCGAAGGTGTCAGCAACATTCTCACATGCCATATCGGGTGGGATGATGATTGGAGCGTGCTTGGCGAGGTGGACATAGCGCTGGCTTCACGCAGCATGGAGGTGACCGACATGAGCCACGCACTTGCAAAGATGAGCGCCATCGCCAAAAAGGCGTGCTACCTCACCTATAAAGTGGGTGGGAGTTATGTAGATATGGAGATCGTCGATTATATCGGCAAAAAGATCATCACCAAACCCGACTACTGGTACATTCCACTCATTCTCTACACGCAGGGGCACATGGCAAAGGTGGACTACATCGCAACCGAAGGAAGCATCAAAAGCCAAGACGAAGAGGCGTTCGTAGCCTCGGTGGCTTGGAGCCTTGG
>JACXUD010000127.1 GCA_014764025.1 Campylobacterota bacterium
CAACTTTCGGTCTCTTCAAGTTTTGAAAAAGAGATGCAAGACTCATACAAAGCGGGCGGATTTATCTTTGCCTCCTACCGCCTCTGTAAAGACCACACCATCCAGACCGGTGCATTTTCCACCTACCACCCCGTTCGCACCATCACGCTCCCCGTTCTTAGCTATAGCTACCGCGTACGAGAGCAAGACGGCATCGTCGCCGTGCTTGGTTTTCCGCGAACATACGTCGGATATCACGCTACCAAGGAGTCTCTCTTTTGGCTCGGAGCGCTCTACTCGCAGTCTCTGGCAAAGCTAGCCAAAGAGAGCTACCTAGCCAAAGAGGGGTATATCGAAGCAAAAGATTATATGGCGAACATTGGTTGGCGATACCGCTATAGTGAGTCACTCTCACTAGAGACCGATCTGCTCTTTTCGCTAAGCCGCGATTTTAGAGTCTATGACAAAGATGCCGATGAAGTGTTCTACAGACGGATTGAAAACTCTTGGGGAGCCTCTTTTGCGCTTAAATGGCGTTTATGATATAGGGTAGTTGTAAAAGATTGGAAAATTAAGAGAGTAAAAAAGGTATAAGCAGAGCCCGAAGGCCGCTACTTATAAACGAGATTCGTAACGTCTCATCATATAAAGACGTTTAAGCATTTTCTTACGAGATGCAATTTTGAATTTTTTGCGTTTTTCAGTCGCTGTTTCGTGATAACGACGAGCGCGCAGTTCAGTAACGATTAGGTTACGATCTGTTTGCTTTTTGAAACGACGGTACGCAGCATCAAAATTATCATCTTGACGTAGTATAACACCTGGCATATCTCATCACCCACTTTCTGTAAATATTTGGACGCGAATTGTACCATAATTATTTTTTATTTCAAAGCCCTTTAGCTTGAGCTATAAGCAAAAGAGATATAATAGCGCCATGATTACCCAAGACTCCATCGAGGCGCTTAAAGCCCGACTTGACATTGTTGACGTTGTGGGCTCCTATGTAGAGCTGCGCAAAGCGGGTGCGAACTACAAAGCACCATGCCCCTTTCACGACGAAAAGACGGCATCGTTTGTGGTGAGCCCCGCCAAACAGATATACCACTGTTTTGGCTGCGGAGCGGGAGGCGACAGCGTGAAGTTCGTGATGGAGCACGAGAAGCTCAGCTACCCCGAAGCGCTTGAGAAGCTCGCCTCTAGCTATAACTTCACCCTACACTACTCCGAGAATAAAAAGAGCCAGTTCGACACTAAAGTGCTCGATGGCATCAACGAGTGGTACAAAAAGCTGCTCTTTTCACATGCCGCATCGCTCTCGTATCTGCGCGATCGCGGCGTTGGCGAGAGCAGTATAGAGAGGTTCGGCATCGGCTATGCGCCCGACTCGCAGATGACGCTCAACTTTTTAAAATCCAACTTCTATAACCTCAAAGACGCCATCGATGTGGGTGTCATCGGCGGCGAGAACGGACGCTACTACGCCCGCTTCATCGAGCGTATCACCTTCCCCATCCACTCTGCCAACGGCTCTTTGGTGGGGTTTGGCGGGCGCACCATCACGGGGCATCAGGCAAAATACGTCAATTCGCCCGAGACCAAGCTCTTTAACAAATCACGCCTGCTCTACGCCTACCACCACGCAAAACAGAGCATCCACAAAAAGGGCGAGATCATCATCACCGAGGGCTACCTTGATGTGGTGATGCTGCATCAAGCCGGTTTTGAGAATGCCGTCGCCACGCTTGGAACGGCGCTCACCCACGACCACTTGCCGCTTCTGCGCAAAGGCGAACCGAAGGTTTTGATGGCGTATGACGGCGACAAGGCGGGTCGCGCCGCGGCACTTAAAGCCGCGCGATTGCTGAGTGCGGCATCCTTTAGCGGCGGCGTCATTTTGTTTGAGGGCGGGCTTGACCCTGCCGACATGGTAAAAAACGGTTCGATCGAAGAGCTCAATGCGATGTTCAAACACCCAAAAAGTTTTATCGAGTTTGTTATCGATGAGACCATTGCGTTATTCAATCTCAGCGAGCCCAAAGAGAAAGAGCGTGCTCTTGCCGAGGTACTTGGATTTCTCAAGACCCTCTCGCCGCTGATGCAAGAGGAGTACAAATCATACAGCGCTTCGCGTCTTGGCATCAGCCCCTCTTACGTGAAGCTAACAAACCAAACACCAAACAGACCAAACGTTATACAAACGGACTCACACCGCGACACGCAGGAGCTCAGCATCATCAAAAGCGCCTTGGAGCGCCCTTTTATTCTTGATTCTTTAATAGATTTTCTAGACCGCAGCGTCTTTACCTTCCACGGCGCCGAGTTCGATCTCTTGCTCAAAAATCAGCTCGCGCATCCCAGCCTCGTCGCCCTCTCTCTTGATGAGTCGATACACGCCATCAGCGATGAAGAGGAGCTCAAACGCGAGCTTGCCCACTTTTTGATGAAGTATTATGAGCGCGAACTCAAAAAGATCAACTTCAATCCAAAATACTCTTTTGAGGAGAAGGCTTTTTACATACGGAAGTTTCGTGATAAAATTACACGTTTAAAGCGCGGCGAACTGGTGAGCTTCTCATAGAGATCTCACATGCCGAAATAAAAGGATAATTATGAAAGCGATAGCTCTTTTTAGCGGGGGTCTTGACTCGACCCTGGCCGTTAAACTCATCAAAGACCAGGGGATCGATGTCATCGCCATCAACATCAATACCGGCTTTGGAAGTACGAAAGAGCGTCTGACTCACATGCAGAACATGTGCGACCAAGTGGGTGCAGAGTTGAAAATAATCGACATTCAAAGCGAATATCTCCAAGATGTCCTCTTTGACCCAAAACACGGATATGGCAAGAACTTCAACCCATGCATCGACTGCCATGCCAAGATGTTCGCGGTCGCAAAACGCGTCATGGCCGCAGAGGGGGCAAGCTTTCTCATCAGCGGCGAAGTTTTGGGTCAGCGCCCTATGAGCCAGAACAAAGAGGCGCTTCAAACGGTGCTTGAAGAGAGCGACTGCGACGGGCTGCTGCTTCGTCCGATGAGTGCGAAGCTACTCAAACCGACCATCGCGCAAGAGCAAGGGTGGATCGATATCGAGAAGCTTGAAGGCATCGTCGGACGAAGCCGCGATCGACAGATGGAGCTTGCCAAAGAGTTCGGACTTCGCGATTTCGAGACCCCGGGCGGCGGCTGTCTGCTTACCGACCCAAACTTTGCCAAAAAGATGTTCGACTTTATCAAATTCGACAAGTTCGAGCTAGAGGATATCCCCGTCATGAAGAGCGGCCGCCATATGCGTTTGGCTGAGGGCGCAAAGCTTATCATCGGGCGCAATCAAGAGGAGAATGAGTACCTCGAGAAGATCGATGCTCCCAAATATATCCACATCACCACGTGCGATCTTCCGGGTCCTCATGCGCTTCTTCGCGCCACGGCCACGGAAGCAGATACCGAGCTTGCGTGCAAGATCATCCTTACCTACTGCAAAACGAGTGCCCAGAACAAATACCCGCTTGAAGTGAACGGAAAAATACGCACATCTTCACCCTTCGAGTCTCGAAACGCTATCAAGCCCTATGCCGTCATGTCATAGAGATCTTATGGTATAATCTTTGCTCATCAAAAAATAAAACGAGGTACTCATGGCCGGAATTCACTTCTCTTACGAAAACTTCAAACAGCTGCTTGACCTTAATATCGGCATCTCAGACAGGCTTGACCAAAACCGTGCCGAGAGCTTCACGCTGCTCTATTGCGATCTAAGCACGATCAACGATGATGAAGCGATGCAAAACCTAGAGAGTGTGCTTCGTACCTCTGACTCGGTCGTTAATTTCGGAAGTGACTACTACTTTATTCTGCCATATACCGACAAGTACGGTGCGGAGATCGTCAAAAAGATGTTCGACAAACACTTCGACGCCTTTTTGAACGCCTTTTTGATCAGCTATCCCGTAGATGGAGAGAACTCGGTCGAACTGTTCGAGATGCTTCAAAACAGCGTCAAGATCTTCTGCAAAAAAGACCTCTCCTACCTTGACGAGCTCTACTCAGACCCGAATCTGTAGTAGGGTGAACTCTTATAGAAACTGACCGCTTCGGCGATCTTCTGCTCTTTATCGCTCTTCATGCCGCATAATCTGCGGCACTCTCGCTGCATTCGTGCATCGCAAACCCTCGTGTACGGCTTATAGCCAAAGAGTTTCGTCTTAACCGAGAGGCCGATCACGCTGCCGCCGCTTGCAAAGGCCAAGAGCGGCACAATCATCAAAAATAGAATCTTCATACCGTTATTATAGGATAAAAAAGCCTTTTTTTCTTGGAATGGTAGATGCTTATAGTTCTCTAATTCACTCTTATAAGGAGTTCGAGATGATTACCGTTCCTGCCAAAAAAAATAGCGATGCCGCATCTCCTCTCTCACTTGCGCCAAAGGAGGAGAAGCCCACGCTCTCATTTGCTCAGCTTCTCAAAGGCGTAGATTCACATGCCAAAACGGCCTCTGCCAAAGAGCCGCTGATTCAAAACGGTTCGCTTGTCTTGGCTCTAGGCGGTGACGCGGCTCCCAAAAATAGCAAAACGGTTCTGCCAAAAGAGAGTATAGAGACGAAAAAAGCGCAGAGCAAAAGCGATGCGCTCGCCCTTTTGCTCAAGGGCGAGACCTCCGATACGAAGAGTTTGGAGCTCAACCCGATTTTAACGAACAACCTCTCGCCAAAAGAGCTTAAAACGCTTATTGCCGATGCTAAAAGATACCTCAAAGAGCAGATCGAGCAGAGTGAGGGGTATAAAAAATCACAGACCAAAGAGCTCCCGACAACCCTTAAAGGGCTGATGGAGATCGCCGATAGATACGGACTCAATCTCAAAAAGATCACCTTTGAAGAGATCAAGGCCGAGGAGCAGACTCCCCAAAGAGTCTCACATGCCAAAACGGCTCTCAAAGAGGAGCTTCAAACCCAAACGAATCAAGAGGTTAAAGCAAGACCGCAGAGCGATGCTAAAACTCAAACGATCTCACATGCCAAAACCGAGATAAAACCCCAAATCGCCTCAGAGGTACAAAAAGAGAGCCTCTCACATGCCAAAGCAGAGGCAACTACGCCGCAGGCGATCCAATCTTCGCCAACCCAAGATACGCAGAGCAAAACTATGCAAAATCAAACACTCCAGTTTTTTGTGGCAAAAGAGCTCTCGACCGAACAGCTCATCCGGACAAAACAGCACAAGCCAGAGCTTAAAACCCCTAAAGAGCGCGCCGACGAGACCCTCTCGATGCTTTTAAAAGCAGATCGACACGAGACCAAAACCGACAAGACGCTTCA
>JACXUD010000128.1 GCA_014764025.1 Campylobacterota bacterium
AGCGGCAGACAGCCAAACTCGCTCGCTTCGCTTTTTAACACCGTCCCGCTGATGCAAGAGCCAGCCCCGCTTTTGGTGGGTGAGCGTTCAAATGCTACAGGTTCCAAAGCATTTCGTGAGCTGCTTTTGGCAGAGAACTATGAAGGCACGCTCAGTGTGGGGCAACAGCAGGTGCGCGTGGGGGCACATGTGCTTGACGTAAGCGTAGGCTTTGCAGGGCGTGACGAGACAAAGGACATGAACAGCGTCATGAGCCTCTATGCCCAAAAGATCGCCCTGCCGCTGATGCCCGACTCCACACAGACCCCGGCCCTTGAAGCGGCTCTCAAGCTTATAGGCGGCAAACCTATCATCAACTCGGTCAACCTTGAAGACGGCATCCACAAATTTGACGAAGTGTGTGCCCTCGCTAAAAAATTCGGCGCCGCTTTGGTCTGTTTAACAATCGATGAAGAGGGAATGGCAAAGACGATAGAGAAGAAGCTAGAGGTTGCAGAGCGCATCATCGATCTTGCCACCACGCGCCACGGTATCAAAAAAGAGGATCTCGTCTTTGACGTGCTCACTTTTACCCTTGGAAGCGGGGACGAAGAGTATTTTGAAGCCGGCATCAACACCATCGAAGCGATCCGCGAGCTTCGCCGCCGCCATCCAGAAGTGGGTGCCATCCTTGGCCTCTCGAACATCTCGTTCGGTCTGGATAAAGATGCACGGCCATATTTGAATTCAATGTTCCTGCACCATTGTATAGAGGCAGGTTTAACAAGCGTTATCATCAACGTCCAGCACATCATCCCGATCAATAAAATTAGCCAGGTCGAACAGAAGATATGTGATGACCTCATCTTCAACCGTCTGCCAAAAGGCGAAGCGCTCTTTAAGTTCATCGAACACTTCAACACCAAAGAGAAGGTGGACAACAGTGCCGTCGATGAGGCCTATTTGGCAATGAGCACGGAGGAGAAGATCGCAAAACTTCTGATGGACGGCGACAAAGATCGAATGATCCCGCTTGTGGAAGAGGCGCGCCACACAATCGCGCCTGAGCGAATCGTAAACGAAATCCTTATTGATGCCATGAAAGTGGTGGGTGAGCTCTTTGGAAGCGGTCAAATGCAGCTACCGTTTGTGTTGCAGAGTGCCGAGACTATGAAAAAGACGGTCGATTACCTTAACCCCTATCTGCCAAAAATTGATAAAAAGACAGAGACGACCTTGATTCTTGGAACGGTAAAAGGGGATGTGCATGACGTGGGTAAAAACCTCGTCGATATCATCCTCTCAAACAACGGTTTCAAGGTCATCAATCTCGGTATCAAGGTCGAGCTCGAGCAGTTCATCAAAACGCTCAAAGAGAGCAAAGCCGATGCTATCGGCATGAGCGGCTTGCTTGTCAAATCGACGCAGGTGATGAAAGAGAATCTTATCGCCATGAAAGAGGCGGGAATAAAAATCCCGATTTTGCTGGGCGGTGCGGCTTTGACAAGAAATTTTATAGAGGATTTTTGCCGCCCGAATTACGACGGACCGATCTTTTACTGCAAAGACGCTTTTGACGGTGTGACCGCCATGAGCCGTATAGAAGCCGGGAATTTCGATGTTAATCTGCATGCAAACACCCAAGATGAAACTCAAACAAAAGAGAAAAAAGAGGTAGTAATTCCGCCGTTTCATGAGATTCACATGCCAAGCCGTGAAGTTCGCGTACCGATCCCGCCGTTTTGGGGTAGAAGAGAGATCAAACTGACACAACAACAAACTCGAGTCGCTTTTGAGTGGATCAACCACAAGATACTCTTCAAGCACCGATGGGGTTATAACTCTAAAGGCTTAAGCGATGAGGCCTATAAAAAGCAGCTCGATACGCTCGTGTGGCCTGCCTATGAGCGTCTCAAAGAGCAGTTTTTAAACGAAGAGCTCTTTGAACCGACGATACTTTACGGATATTGGCCGTGCCGAAGCGATGATACGACGCTGCTCGTCTTTGATGAGAGCGAGGGGTATAACAGCGAATCACAGATCAATAACGAACCGCTCAAAGATGTTATAGAAAGAGCACGCGAGCAGTTTACCTTTCCACGCCAAACAAAGCGGCCACACCGTGCTCTGAGCGATTTCTTCCATGCCGATAGACACGATACGTTAGCACTAACATGCGTTAGTGCGGGCAGCAGAATCAGCGCTTATGAGAAAGAGCTTTATGATGCCGGAAACTTTACGGAGTACTATTTGGTCCACGGTCTAGGCGTCGAGCTTGCTGAAGCGCTAGCAGAGATGGCGCACAAACAGATTCGTCTTGATCTTGGCATTAGCGAAAATGAAGGAAGCACCCTAGCAGATGTACAGATGAACAAATACCAAGGCAGCCGCTACTCCTTTGGCTATCCGGCATGTCCGGATCTTGAGCTCAACCGACCGCTCTTTAATCTATTAAAACCTGAAGAGTTCGGTATTGAGTTAAGCGAGACCTTCCAGATACACCCAGAACAATCCACCAGCGCGATCGTAGTCTATCACCCTAGCGCCACTTACTACAATATCTGATATATTCACATGCCAAGACTCGGCATGTGAATTTAATAGTGAAGCGTTAAAACCAACTTTCTACTGCCACTATCTTCTCCTAAAACTCAGAGCCTCAAGCAGATGCTCTTTCTCTATCATTTCGCTT
The DNA here is from genome assembly GCA_014764025.1 of Campylobacterota bacterium. GTDB lineage: Bacteria > Campylobacterota > Campylobacteria > Campylobacterales > Sulfurimonadaceae > JACXUD01. The sequence goes on from JACXUD010000128.1 coordinate 2,672, forward strand.
CTAGCTAGATCGGCAATGCTTCGACTCACTTTTTGAATCTTCTTGATTGCTCTAAAAGAGAGCCCATAACGCAATATCGCCTTTTGCAATACCTCTTGCGCATCGCCGCTTAAGATGCAAAAGCGCTCTATCTCCGCATCACTGAGCTTCGCATTATAGCTTTTTTGAGCTCTTTTTCTTTGAAACTCGAATGCACCGATGACCATCTGATGCATCTCTTGCGAGCTCCAGCTTGCCTTATCGTCATGTTTTACATTTTGCATCACAACGGATAAATCTATTCGATCCAAGAAAGGATCGGAGAGTCTATTTTTATAGCGCTTTATTTCGGGTTCACTGCATCGGCACTCTTTTGTCTCATCCAAAAGATTGCCGCAGGGACATGGGTTCATTGCACCTATAAAGAGAAATTTCGAGCCGTATTCAACTTTACTGTTGACTCTAGAGATACGTATCTTATCATCCTGCATCGGTTCTCGTAGCGCTTCGAGGATATTTTTTGAAAAGTGCGGCAACTCATCAAAGAAGAGTACCGAGTGATTGGCTAATCCGACCTCCCCTATCATCGCCTTTTGCGTCCCACCGCCAAAGATACTTGCCATAGTTGACGTATGGTGCGGCGAACGTATCCTTCTTGTCGGCGCAAAACTCGGCTCTTTTGAATCTAAAATATCCAGCTTGGCAATCTCTAATATCTCATCCATGCTTAAAGGCGGCAATATATGTACCAGGCGCTGGGCTATCATGCTTTTGCCGCATCCCGGACTTCCCTCTAAAATAATGTTATGAAAACCGACCGCTGCTATCAAAGCAGCCCTTTTTGCATTATGCTGCCCCTTTACGTCAATAAAATCTTTTGGATATTTCTCTTCATAGAAGTATTCCGATCCCTCTATCTCTCTCTTTGGATACTCGAATGCCTTCAAGCTCTCATATGGCATCAGATTCACCTTGGCGCTCAAAAACTCATACGCCTCCTTAAGACTCTTCACGCCGTAAAGCTCAATATTGGGTATTTTAGATAGTTTGGGAAGAGATTCGTAAGGAACTATAAGCTTTGTAAGCACTTTTTGATTTGCCAGGCTTAGGATAAGCGGATAGAGTGCGTCGTTCTCTTTTACGCTTCCGTCAAGCCCGAGTTCGCCAAAAACATACCACTCGCTTAGGCTCTGCGCATGGTTATTGAGCAGAATCATCAAGGCTATACTCAAATCGAATTGACTTCCGCTTTTACTTACGTCGCTTGGAGAGAGCGAGATGGTGATGCGTTTTGGAGGGAGCGCGTATTCATTGCTGAGCAGTGCCGATTTTACGCGCTCCTTCGCCTCAGTGATCGAAGTGGAAGCCATTCCGACTATGCTAAAGGATGGAAGCCCCTTGGTAAGCGTGGCTTCAACGCAGACTCTTTTTGCTTCTATGCCCTCATACGTAGCACACTGTACACTCTTCATTGTGATTCTCGATGATAATTTACGCTATTGTAAAAAATCAATCGGATTGCGGGGAAGAATATGACAATTTGTCATATTATTTTGCGGTTTTTTTCTCTTTTTGGATTTTTTTATACTCTTTCTCAAACTTTTTTCTTCGAATATAAGAGAGTTTATCTATGAAGAGTATGCCGTTGAGATGATCCATCTCATGCTGTATCGCAATGCTAAGCAGTCCATCTGCCTCAAGTGTTTTGGTATTGCCATCACGATCTTGATAGTTGACCACCAGCAACTCAAAGCGGTTGACATCCTCATAAAAACCCGGAACGCTCAGACACCCCTCTTGATAGGTAGTTTCTCCCTCTTTAGCGGTGATTACCGGGTTAATCATCTCGATGAGATTCTCTCTAGGCTGTTCACCCGTTTCATCGGGTATATTTAAAATGAGCACGTTTAAAGGATGAGCAACCTGAATAGCGGCTAATCCGATGCCGTTGGACTCCATCATTACATCATACATTGCATCTAAAAGCTCATGCAATCCGCCATCAAACTTCTCAACGGGAAGTGATTTCTGCTTAAGACGTTTATCGGGATACTCGACGATTGTCAATTTCATGATTGGGCACTTCCTCCCTGCGAAGCTTGTGTTCTCAAAGAGACAGCATAGTCTATCTTCTGATTGGCATAGGCTTTTTCTATTCCATCGAGAGCGCTGACGATTATCTCTTCTACGCTGTAGAGTGGATTGATATCGGTAATACCGATAGATATCTTTAGCTGAATCTCTCTATCTGCCAAGAAAAAGTTAGAGTTTGACACAAGCTCACATAAACGCTCGCTCGCTTTTTTTGCGCTCTCTATATCGGTGTGTTTTAAAAGCATCGTAAAGATACCGTTGCCGTAGTGTGCCACGATATCGCTTCTTCTAGAGGTCTTAAGAAGTAGCCTAGCTATCGTACGCGTCATAAGGACGATCGCTTTTTCATTATTGACGTTTGCTTTTAGATCTTTTGCAAGCTCTATCATTATCAAAGAGCTGCTGTGTTTAAACTCTTTGATTAGCTCTAGCTCTTGCTCTATCTTCGTTAAGAGATAGCGCTTGTTGTAAACCCCGAACTTATTATCGAAAATCGTCTCAGCCCTGTTTGAGGCTCTGTTCCAAGATGATCGTACTCTCATCGTCGTTTGTCTCTTCAAGTTCGAGCATCGAGACGATCTGACGTCTCAAAGAGTCGCTTTTATCTTCCAAGAGACGATCGAAATAGAGCGAAAAGTTATTCGGTGTCGGCGGTAGATTATCACGAATAAGAGCATTTAAGACCTCTTTTGAGTAGATCTCTATGTCGCTTGCCGGTTGATCCATATTGAGTGCGGTTATCTCACCCGAAACGACATCATAACCGCCCTCTTTTCTATTTCTATTTCTAACCGTATGCGACATCTCTCTTCTCTTACTCTTTTTCGTTTTTGATCAACACCTCATCGATAAGTCCGTATTCGACACACTCTTGTGCGCTCATAAAGTTATCGCGATCGGTATCTTTCTCGATTCGTTCAATGCTTTGACCCGTATTCTTTGCCAAGATGTTGTTAAGCTCTGCCTTCATTCGCAAAATCTCTTGCGCTTGAATGGCTATATCGCTTGCCTGTCCGCGAGCTCCGCCAAGAGGTTGATGGATCATGATGCGTGCATGAGGCAGTGCATAGCGTTTGCCTTTTGTGCCGCAAGAGAGCAAAAATGCACCCATCGAAGCCGCTTGACCGATACAGATGGTCACAACGTCCGGACGGATATAGTTCATCGTATCGAATATCGCCATTCCCGAGGTTACCACACCGCCCGGTGAATTGATATAAAAATAGATATCTTTTTGCGGGTCTTCAGCCTCTAAAAAGAGAAGCTGCGCAACGATCGATGATGCAACCGCATCATTGACCTCGCCGCTGAGCATCACTATCCTGTCTTTGAGCAGTCGCGAGTAGATATCATAGCTGCGTTCTCCGCGGCCCGTCTTCTCTACTACGTATGGGATATAGCTCATATTACGCTTCTTTCATTTTTGAGTTTAAGATTTGACTTAAAACTTTATCCTCTACCATAGCCATCTGAATTGCCGGGATGTAGCCTGCTTTTTTGTAGTTCTCATAAGCGGCCATCGGGTCTTGCCCCATCTGCATCGCTTCGAAATAGATAGTCTGCATTACCTCTTGCTCTGCAACTTTTACACCCTCTGCTTGAGCCAAAGAGTCGATGATAAATGTAGCTTTAACGCTTCTGACCGCATCGTCACGGAAAGTTTCGCGAAGCTCTTTGAGTTTTGCTTCATCTTCACGAAGCTCTTTAATCTCATCTTCACTCATTGTTCTTGCTTTGTTGTTAAGAGCCATATCGATCTCTTGCTCTACGACAAACTCAGGAAGATCAAAGTTGAATGCACCCACAAATGTCTCTAAAAGAGCCGGTTTGAGCTCATCGTTATAGAGTTTTGAAAGCTCTTCGTTCTCGATTTGGATTTTTACCTGCTCGCGAAGTTTGGCAAGGTCGGCATCCTCTTGACCAGGAAGCATCTTTTTAGCAAGCTCATCATCGATTGCCACTTCCTCTTTTGCTTGGATCGCTTTTACCGTTACTTTGAACTCTGCATCTTTGCCTGCTAGGCTAGCAGCACCGTAGTTTTCAGGGAAAGTTACTTTTACTACCTTCTCTTCACCCTTTTTCATGCCGATCACTTGATCTTCAAAGCCCGGAATGAATTGACCCGAACCTAAACGAAGCGAGAAATCCTTCGCGCTTCCGCCTTGGAAAAGCTCACCGTCAATCGAACCTTCAAAGTCGATCAACGCAGTATCACCGCTTACAAGGGCACGGTCCTCTTCTACGGTTACATAAGCAGCTTGTGCATTTGCAAGCTCTTTGATACGCGTATCGATCACCTCATCGCTGATTGCCGGTTTGTCAAACTCTTGAACAAGAGAAGCGTAATCTCCAAGAACGATCTCAGGACGCATAGCGACTTTAACGCTCACTTCGATATTGCCTTCGTTTTTATTGAAGTTTGTAATAGCCGGCTCACCGATGATCGCATCGTTAGCGATACCCATCTCACTTAAACCGCGGTTCAATACTTCGCGAAGCGCTTCCGCCTCTGCATCCTGAACAAGTCTCTCGCCGTATTGCTTTTTCACGGCACTTACAGGCACTTTTCCTTTTCTAAAGCCATCGATCTTTGCACTTCTTGCTAACTTTTGAGCAATTTTTTCTACATTCTCTTCGATGATCCCTTTTGAGATAACTGCCGTAATTTCAGCATTTGCAGAGTTGATTTTGTTTGATTTGATTTCCATCAATTTCCTTTATTTGTATAATGTTTAACGTACGAGAAGCTGCACTATTTTGCGCAACTATATCTTAAAAGTGCTTTTAATTAGCTTTTGCAAAAATGGGGTTTGAAATTGAGCCAAAGTATCCACGCTACCGCCACATCGATCATCACATCGGCGAAGTTAAAGACGGCAAAATCAAATCCGCAGTGCCAATAGACCATGTCCACGACACCGCCGTAAATAAATCTGTCGTAGATGTTCGAGTATGCCCCTCCAAGCAGCAATCCGAACGGCAACGCGTAACAGAGTTTATTGAGATAAAAAGCGTATCCCAACACCCCCGTAACTAAAACAAGCTGGATATACTTGAGCCACTCATCCAAAAAGGCGAGCATAGAAAAGGCCACCCCTTTGTTATAGACGAGTATCAGATCGATACACTCCGTGTAGTAGCGAAAGCCATCCACAAAGAGCATCTTGATGTTTTGGTCGATGATAAATATACCGCTCATGCTCAGCAGGAGCATCAGCGATAGTCTAAAACGATGATTATGCATTGAGCGCTTTTTGCATGAATGCTACAAGCTCATCCATCGAGCGTTTCATCACTTTTTCGTCTCTACACTCAAGCAAAATACGCAGCTTGTTCTCCGTGCCGGAGTATCGGATAAGATGACGCACGCCGTTTGCTTCAAGCTCTTGCAGTTTTGCCCTCAGCCCCTCGACCTCCGCAAGCGGTTTTTTGTGCTTTACGACTATGTTGACCAGTTTTTGCGGATAGAGCTTAAAGGGGCGAAGCGCCTGGGATGCACTCTTTTTCGTATCCAAAATAAGTGCCAAGACCTGCAGTGCGCTCACGAGCCCGTCTCCCGTTTTTGCAAAATCGTTAAAGATCACATGCCCGCTCTGCTCGCCGCCGAAGTTGAGCCCCTCTTTTTTCATGATGTCAAGGACGTACTTATCACCCACATCGCTTCTGTAGAGCTTTAAACCTTGCGATTGCAAATAGTCCTCTAGCCCTTGGTTGCTCATAACGGTGGCAACGATGCCCTCCCCCTTCAGAACTCTCTTATTTTTAAGATAGACTCCAAGCGCTCCTAAAAGCTGATCTCCGTCAACCACTTCGCCGTTCTCATCGACGATCACGACGCGATCCGCGTCACCGTCAAGCGCAATACCCAGATCGGCTCGGTACCTTACGACCGTTTCGCACAGCTGGCGTGTATGGAGTGCGCCGCACCCTTCGTTGATGTTGAATCCATCCGGTTCATCGTGCATGACGATCACGTCGGCACCCAGCTCCTCTAAAACCGTCGGTCCCACTTTATATCCGGCACCGTTAGCCGTATCCAAGACGATGCGCACGCCTTGGAGCGAGTGCTCTAAAGGAAACGAGTTTTTAAGCTGTACGATATAGCGCCCTACGACATCGTCGATTCTCTTGGCTTTGCCTATATTTTTGCCCGTTGCTTGTGACTCTGCGATTCGCTCGCTATTGTAGTAGATGCTCTCAATCGCACTCTCTACCTCTACCGAAAGTTTATCGCCCTGGGCATCAAAGAACTTAATGCCGTTATCTTCATAGGAGTTGTGTGAAGCACTGATCATAATACCGGCGTCACATCGCATATTTTCGGTAATGAATGCAATAGCGGGTGTCGGCATCGGCCCGATCTGCACAACGTC
>JACXUD010000129.1 GCA_014764025.1 Campylobacterota bacterium
CTTTCGATTTTAGCACCTATCATGATGGTCGGGTCACTCTCGTTGATTGACTTTAACAACTATCAAGCGGGCGGAATCAGTGACTGGATCATATGGTCTCAACCGGTTGCGTTCGTACTTTTCTGGATCGCCGCATTCGCCGAAACAGGTCGTACACCGTTCCACTTGGTAGCGAACGATCACGAGATCATTGATGGTTTCGGTACGGAGTATTCGGGTATGAGATGGGGTCTCTTCTTTATCGGTGAATATGCGAACATGTTCTTCATATCATTCATGATTCCGCTTATCTTCCTAGGAGGCTATGGTGATGGCAGTTTGATGGGGGCATTAGGACTTTTATTAAAAGTATCGTTCTTCTTCTTCTTTTTCTTGTGGACGCGTGCTGCTTGGCCGGATGTAAGACCGGATCAATTGATGTGGTTGTGTTGGAAAGTACTTATGCCGATTGCCGTAATTAACGTAGTAATCACCGGCATAGTGATGATGTAAGGGGGCTCTATGAATCATGAACAATTTAATGACAGAAATGTTGTAGAAAACGGCTACTTTTTAGTGGATATCGAAGATTATCCAAAAGATGGCTGGAGTAAATTTAAAAGGGTAGTGCAAAGAACGTTCAAAGGCGAACTCTTTGTCGGTCTATGGGTTGTTCTTCGCGAGATGATCAAGTTTGACATCCATACCGTCTCTTATCCTGCCGAGAAGATGCCGATCGGTCCTCGTTACCGTGCAGTGCATGAGATGAAACGCTTGTGGGAGTCGGGAACGGAGAGATGTATCGGATGCGGACTTTGCGAGAAGATCTGTATCTCTAACTGTATCCGTATGGACACGAGAATCGATGAGAACTCTCGTAAAGAGGTGAGTGAATATAGCATCAACCTCGGACGCTGTATCTTCTGTGGATACTGTGCAGAGGTTTGTCCTGAGCTTGCGATTACTCACGGCGGACGCTATGAGAACGCATCTGAGCAACGTGAGCACTTTATCTTATATGAAGATATGCTGACACCGATCGATCAATTCAAAGCAGGCAAACAACAAGAGTTTGAAGGTTTTGGGGCGATTACACCACATGAAGACGAGCGTGTTAAGAAAACACCTCTTGCATACTAAGGAGCCCATATGTTTGAAGCTATAGCATTTTATCTATTCGCTTTCTTGACGATCGCTATGTTCTTTATAGCCGTCACAACATCTCAAGCGCTTTATGCTCTTACGGCATTGGCGGCAGGGATGATCTTTATATCTGCGTTCTTCTTTATTTTGGATGCAGACTTTTTAGGTGCGATTCAAATCGTTGTCTATTCGGGTGCCGTAATGGCTCTTTACGCTTTTGGTATGATGTTCTTCGATACGACCAGAGAGGTGAAAGAGAAACGCGGAAATGCACTTATCATCTCGGGACTGAGTATTTTAAGTGCCGTACTTGTAGTGCTTATCGTTGCTGCTCCGATGGTCGCAACCAACATCACCGCTTCATATCCGGTCAATCCGGCTCTTGGAAATACGCAAGACGTAGGTATGATACTCTTTACGAAGTATCTTGTACCGTTTGAAGTTGCAGCAGTGATGCTTCTTGTGGCGATGATTGCAGGTATCGTGCTTGCAGGTAAGAAGATGGATCTCTCTTTGACGCTTATGACGGAAGCAGAGATTATCGATATGAAAAAAGATCAAAATAAAAAGGTGCTCTCATGATGGAAATCGGACTGAATCACTATCTTGTACTCTCGACGATCCTATTTGCAATAGGGCTTGTCGGTGTTATGCGCCGTAAGAATCTTTTGATGCTCTTTTTTGCAACAGAGATTCTTTTAAATGCCGTGAATATCGCTTTTGCTGCAATATCGCACTACTACGGTGATCTTACGGGTCAAATGTTTGCATTCTTCGTAATTGCTATTGCAGCTTCTGAAGTTGCTGTAGGTCTTGGGCTCTTGATTGTATGGCACAAACGCCACAACAACATCGATCTAGATCAAATGTCAACAATGCGAGGTTAGGAATATGGAATTATTATTATACGTAGCACTCTTTTCACCGCTTGTAGGATCTCTGTTTGCTTCACTCTTCGGAGCATCTAAGAAGAATATCATTGCCGGTATCGTTCCGAGCCTTTTGCTCTTTACTTCATTGGTCGCAAGTTCGATTCTTCTTGCGTTCGTTCTCTCTACGGGGCAGCATGTAAAGGTTGAGATGATGACATGGATGGCGACGGGTGATCTTTACATCCCGTTTGGATTCCTTGTTGATCAGGTCTCTGTAACAATGATGATGGTCGTAACGATCGTTTCGACTATCGTTCACGTTTACTCTATCGGTTATATGGATCACGATAAGAGCTTTAACCGCTTCTTTGCATGGTTGTCGGCTTTCGTGTTCTCGATGATGGTGCTTGTTATGAGCGACAACTTCGCGGGTCTCTTTATCGGATGGGAAGGGGTCGGTCTTTGTTCATGGGCACTAATCGGCTTTTGGTATCATAAAGAGAGCGCGACATGGGCAGCCAACGAAGCCTTCATTATGAACCGTATCGCTGACCTTGGAATGCTTATCGGTATCTTTTTGGTTTACTGGAATACGGGAGCACTCCAATACGCTGAGGCTTTTGCAGCAATGCCGGGTCTTGAGCATGCGACGCTTGTGTGGATGGGTATCTTCCTCTTTATCGGTGCTATGGGTAAATCGGCTCAGTTCCCGCTGCATACATGGCTTGCAGATGCGATGGAGGGTCCGACACCCGTTTCGGCTCTTATCCACGCTGCAACGATGGTTACGGCCGGTGTTTACTTGGTTGTTCGTGCGAATCCGCTCTATGACCTTATCCCGAGTGTAGGTATCTTTATAGCGAGCCTCGGTGCATTCGTTGCGCTCTTTGCCGCTTCAATGGCACTTGTTAATCGTGACATGAAGAGAATCATTGCATACTCTACACTCTCACAGCTTGGTTATATGTTCGTTGCTGCAGGTCTTGGTGCATATTGGGTTGCTCTGTTTCACCTTATGGCTCACGCATTCTTTAAAGCGCTTCTCTTCCTTGGTGCGGGTAACGTTATGCACGCGATGCACGATGAACTTGATCCATTTAAAATGGGTGGACTTAAAAAAGTGATGAAGGGTACGTTCATCATGATGACTCTAGCATCAGTCGCTCTTGCTGGTATCTTCCCGTTTGCTGGATTCTTCTCTAAAGATCTTATCCTTGAGGTAGGTTTTGTAGAGCATCACTATATTATTTATAGTGTACTTCTTTTCACTGCCGGTTTGACTGCATTCTACTCGTTTAGACTTGTAGCACTTATCTTCCACGGTGAAGAGCGTTATAAAATCTTCGGTGTTCATCCGCATGAGGCATATAAATTCATGCTTATCGCTATGAGCCCGCTTCTCTTATTGGCTGTTACGGCGGGTGCGCTGAAGATGACATATTTTGAGATGGTAACGGCAGTGCTTCCTGCAACCGAGTATCATGTTCATAGTGCGGCAACATACTGGATCATGACTATAGGAACACAACTCTTTGTTATCGCGGCTATTGCCTTTGCATATAAAAAATATGCAAACAGCAGCGTCAAAGTACCGGACGGAACATCTGCGATTGAGAATCGTCTTTGCTACAAAGTCCTATGGAATCAATACTATATTCCGTATTTCTATGAAGAGTATTTTGTAAAACCGTATCGTGAACTCTCAAGCGTGTTCTGGAGATATGTGGATATGAAAGTGGTAGATGCGACTGTTGACGGTATCGCTAATATCCTTTATACAACAGGTGAGAAAACAAGAGTTATGCAAAACGGTAACCTCTCGACCATGCTTCGCTGGATGGTTGTAGGTCTCGTAGTATTATTATCATTGGCTGTGGTTTTTGGACTTGCAGTTAGACACTCTGATGAAATATCGCTATTTCTATCAGGTCTAGGAGTTAAATAGATGTTAGATCATATTTTATCGATTTTGATTTTCTTCCCTGCGGTTGCAGGTTTATTTGGATTTGTTATCCAAAAAGATAGTGTAAAAGCATACGGTATTACCGTTGCTTTTATAGAGTTTGTCCTCTCGCTATGGTTGTGGTTTGCGTTTGATTCTAACGTTTCTGGCATGCAGTTCATGGAGCATATCGCTTTAGTGCCGGCTTTTGGTATCAACTATATCCTTGGTGTTGACGGTATATCACTATTCATCATCATCTTAGCTTCGTTCTTCACGATGATCGGTATCGCTTCACTGCCGGAGCTTAAAGATGAGAAGAATATGATCGTTACGCTTCTCTTTTTGCAGATGACTATGGTGGGTGTATTCGCTGCGCTTGATGCAATCGTCTTTTATGTATTCTGGGAGCTTTCACTCGTTCCGATGCTCTATATCATCGGTGCATGGGGCGGACCGCTTCGAATCTATGCCTCTATCAAGTTCTTCCTCTACACATTTACGGGTTCTCTTGTAATGTTGGTCGGTATGCTCTTTATGGCCTATTTCTACTATCAAGCAGCAGGCGTATGGAGTTTCGCACTCTTAGACTGGTATAGACTTATCTTGCCTGAATCATTCCAGATTTGGCTCTTTATCGCATTCTTTATGGGTTTTGCGATCAAGGTTCCGATGTTCCCGTTCCATACATGGTTGCCATACGCACACGGTCAAGCTCCGACAATCGGTTCGGTGATCCTTGCGGCGATCTTGTTGAAAATGGGTACATACGCATTCGTGCGTTTCTCGCTTCCGTTATTCCCGGATGCATCGGTTTACTTTATGTACCCGATCGCGGTTATCGCTATTATCATGATCATCTATACTGCGATGGTCGCTTATGCACAAGAGGATATCAAACAAGTCGTAGCATATAGCTCGATTTCACATATGGGTGTTATCATCCTTGGTACTTTTGCTATGAATGTCGAGGGGATCAGCGGTTCAATCTTCCTTATGATCGCTCACGGTGTTGTTTCGGGTGCTCTGTTCTTGCTTGTAGGGGTGATCTATGAGAGACGCCATACGAAGCTTATGAGCGAATTCGGCGGTTTGGCTTCTGTGATGCCGCGTTATGCGACTATCTTTGGAATCATGTTGATGGCTTCGGTCGGTCTTCCGTTAACTATCAACTTCGTAGGTGAGTTCTTAAGCTTACTAGGCTTTTACAAACAGTCACATACGCTTACGCTTCTTGCAGGAACGGCGATCATCGTCGGTGCTATTTATATGCTGGCGGCATACAAAAAAATGTTCTTTGGA
>JACXUD010000130.1 GCA_014764025.1 Campylobacterota bacterium
CATCTCATCGGTGACGTAGCGCTGCGGTAAAAGGACATCTTTCTCATCCAATGATGTTAAAAAGAGTCCATGCGGTGTATGGCGGTTGATTAAAAGGGTGTTGATACGCCCAAGTTCAAGATGCCTGTTCTGTTGCAATTCTATCTCCTTGTATTTCCGTCAATGCACTGAATGCATAAAAAGGCATTATACTCTTTTTGGCATGTGAAAGCCGTTACTCCTTAACTATTTTTATATTTTCATTCGATATAATCGCGACCATGAAAAGAAGAGAGTTTTTAACAATCAGTGCATCTTTACCGTTTCTTTCGATGCCGCTGTGCGCGGACGACAGCGATGATATCTACCTCTCGCTCAACGATTGGCCTACGCTTGTAAGCCTGCATGAGAGGCTGACTCGCCTACGAAAGTATGTCGGCTATATGGGCTTCAACACGATTTCACTTGATGAGACTCTTTTTTATGCGCGAAACTACCCAAAAATCGGGGCATTCACTCAAAATGAAATGGATCTTATAGAGCGTTTTTTTCATGAGGATCCATCAAAATACGGTTTTTTCGGCAAGCGCACATGCGAGAGCATAACGAACGTGATCGCCCAGAAAGAGATCGTGAAGATTCCTTACACCGGGCACTTCCTCTTTAAGGGAAAAGCCCATGAGGATTATACCAAGCTAACCAAGGATATCGGCACTACGTTGGTGTTGACGTCGGGGGTTCGCAACGTCGTTAAGCAGTTGAGTCTCTATGTCGCGAAAATTCACAGTGTAGGCGGGAATATGACCAAAGCCTCGATAAGCCTCGCGCCGCCGGCCTACTCATACCATAGCGTCAGCGACTTCGATGTCGGCCGCAAGGGGTGGGGGCATAAAAACTTCACGGCCGACTTTGCGACGACTGATGAGTTTTTGAAGATGAAAGAGCTCAAGTATATCGGGATTCGCTATACACGCAATAATAGAGATGGAGTACGATTTGAACCGTGGCATGTGGAAGTTATTTAATCTCTGTGTGTTTTTAATCCTCAATCTCAATGCCGACTCATCCTTTGAGTTCGAATTGATTAAAAAGGGTCAAGAGAACAATAATACGCTTTTGGTGGTAGGTGGCATCCAGGGAGATGAACCGGGCGGCTTTATGGCGGCATCGATCCTCTCTACGCACTATGAGATTAAAAAGGGCTCTTTGTGGGTCGTGCCAAATCTCAACTTCTACAGCATCATTCAGCGAGGAAGGGGTGTCTACGGCGATATGAACAGAAAGTTCAAATACCTTCCCCAAGACGATCCTGAATATACGATAGTCGAGCGTATTAAACATCATATCAACGAGCCTCAGGTCAAAATCGTGGTCAACCTGCATGACGGCAGCGGCTATTACAGAACAAAGTATATAGACGCACTGCACTCACCCGATCGCTGGGGGCAGTGTAGCATCATCGATCAGGCCTACCTCGAGAATCATCAATACGGTGATCTTGAATCGATCTCGGCTCAAGTAGTCGAGCATGTGAATCAAAATCTCATTCGAGTCGAAGATAGATACGGAGTGCGCAACACCCAAACGAGGGAGGGAAATGCCGAGATGGAGAAGACGCTGACATACTATGCGATCAATCAAGGCAAAGCGGCGTTTGGCAATGAAGCCAGCAAGAGCCTGCCGACGCACGAGAGAGTCTATTACCATCTTCTTGCACTTGAGAAGTATATGCAGATCGCCGGGATAGAGTTCGAGCGCAAATTCTCTTTGACTCCTCGCGGCGTTTACGGTGCGATCAATAACGATATATATATCTCGCTCTATGACGATCGTATCCGTCTGCCGCTGAGTCAAGTGCGCGACGTTTTAAGTTTCGTACCGCTCAAAAAAGATGCTGAGCTTCAATTCAAGGGGTCAAACCCATTGCTTACGATGTATAAAGATGACAACTGCTACCTTATTCAATACGGCAATCGTCGTCTGGCGCGTATCAAACCAGAGCATATGGAGTATGACGATATAAGTGCGAAGGTCCTTTTTGAAATAGACGGCAAAGAGCGTTTTGTCGAGTTCGGAGAGATCGTTGACGTCAAAAAGAGTTTTATCGCCAAAGATGAAGAGAACTTTCGTATCAATGTCATAGGCTACAGTACGAGTGCTCCCAAAGAGAGCGGTGTAGAGATCCAGCGTCAGCAGATCCTTAAGAGATACTCCGTTGATAAAGAGGGCAAGGTCTATCGTGTCGAATACTACAACCAAAACCGCTTTTGCGGCATGGTGCTCGTTAAGTTTATATAACCTTAAAAGTTTTTCACATGCCAAAACGGCTAAGTCTTCAAAAAGCCACTTTGGATACTATTGCGAAAATTTTTAAGGAGTTTTTTTATGTTTAAAGTAATCGTAGAGAAAGAGTGTGGATGCTTCAAGAGAAGCAATTTACAAAACGGTATCGAGCTTAGCTCAAAAGATGACGCACTGACAAAATCTTTGGAGATGCGTGACTATATGAACGACGAGTTCTGCGGAAAACACAAGTTTAAAGTTCAAGAGGTGGGTCAGGATTTCGTGATTGCAATGAGCGACTCTACTAGCAACGGCTGTTGCGGCGGCGGATGCGGTTCGCACCACCATTAATTATTCGTTCTACCGTCTGGTAGAGTAGAAGATATACGCGAGTGTCGCCCCAAAGTAGGTGGCACTCTTCGTCTCGACGAGAGGCGAATCCTCATAGATCGCTCCATCGAGTTGATAGTGCGAGATATAGCCCCCTCCCCACCAGTTATCCTTTCGAAACGTTATCCCCAAACGATTCTTCAAAGCACTGTATCCCCCTAGAGCACTGTAAGTGCGGCGCGTAGGAGTCTCATACTCTTTGGCAACCTCGTAAAAGTAGCTATGATACTGCGCATCGGCATACATCACCCCGCTCCTGATGGTGAACTCCATAATGCCGTAATTGAGCTCATACTTCAACTCCGGTGTACTGATAAGTCCTTGCGCTGCTATTGAATGAAGATCAGTTGAGAAAGCTGCTCGGATCGGAAGCTCGAAGAAGAGAGAGGCTTTGCCGTGTGAGAAGATCGTATAGATGATTTTCGGGCCGATCTCAAATATAAAGTGCAAATCGGGCATTCCTTCACGCACTTTAGAGTTCTCGGAGCTTGCCGGAAGTGATCCGCCCAGACTCAGATCGAGTTTGAGATCTTTTATGTCAAATATCTTGCCGCTTATGCCGTCTTTATCGATATTGAAATAGTCGCTCTTGTAGCGCATATAAGGGTAGGGCAGTGTGTAGCTTTGAGTGCTTTTGGAGCCCATATAGTTTGGATAGACGAGTGAACCTACCCCGATGCCAAGCTCAAAGAGAGACTCTTTGGCATGTGAGAATGTGAAGAAGATGAGCAAAACAAGAAGAAAAAATCTGGACATGAACTATTATAAAAAATGATTACATCAAAAAGAGCATTTTTGAAGTGAGATCTCAAAGAAAAAGTAGCTTCCTTCGTTTAAGGCACTGATGAGCTTGATTTCAGAATTCATAGCTTTTATCAGCGATGCGCTGATGCTGAGTCCAAGCCCGGTGCCCCCATATTTTCGTGTTGTGGAGCTATCGGCCTGAGAAAATGCTTCAAAAACGGTCGATTGCCGCTCCGGAGCGATTCCGATGCCGCTGTCTTGAATAGCTATCTTCACTCTTTGCATTAAGTGATTCTCCTCAAGAAGAGCGCATGAAAGTTCGATTGAACCGTTTTGCGGCGTGAACTTTATGGCGTTGCCCAAAAGATTCGATACGACCTGTTTGATCTTATGCTGGTCGGCGCTCAAACAAGATGAAATCGAGCTATCCAGAGTAAGTGTAAAACGGATGCTCTTTTCGTCTATTTTATGGCTAAAGAGTAGTGAGATACCCTCAAGTACTTTGGCCAAATCGGTCTGCGTCAGTTCAAGCGTCACCTTTTGCGATTCGATCTTTGAGAAGTCAAGAACATCGTTGATGACCTGTAAAAGGGTATTGGTGGATGACTGGATGATCTCAAGATAGCGTTTTTGCTTATCGTCGAGTGTGGTACGTGCTAGAAGTTGAATAAATCCAAGCATGCCGTTCATAGGCGTGCGTATCTCATGGCTCATGTTGGCCAAGAACTGCGATTTGGCTCTTTGGAGCTCTTCGGCTTTGATTCTTGCCTCTTCGATATCCGTGATATCCTGAAAGATATTCATATCCACTATCTCTCCATCTTTGCTCTGGAGCGGAAATATGGTTGCACTCACGTAGATCAAGCTGCCTGATTTCGTAATCGTCGCAAAGTTCCCTTTAAAGATTTTCTTCTCATTTTTGGCTTGAGAGAGCGCATCTAGAAGCTGGGGATTCTCTTGGAGTGTGTAGAGCAGGGATTCATGCTTGCCGATCAGCTCTTCGGGGAGGTAGCCGCTTGTTTTGCAAAGATTCTCGTTAACGAAGGTGATGATGCCGCCCAAATCGACTTTGCTGATCAAAAGAGCCTCATCCATCGCCTGCTTATACTGCTTGAGCGTCGAACTGATCTCTTCATTCTCTTCAATGCGGTTCTCTAGGAGTTTTGAGCGCTCCTCTAGAAGCGAATGGAGGTTCTTGTTTTTTTGCGTAATGAGTTCATTGGCCTCAAAGAGCTCTTTTGAATTGAGGTCAAGCGTGTTTTCGATAAAGCGTTTCTCTTGGTCATACTCATTATAGGTATCGGCGACCGTCTCTAAGAAAGTTTGAAAATTTTCATCTAAAGAAGCAGTATCAAACTCTTTTCCGAAGTGTCGCTTGAGTTGACGGGTGAGAAGTCTATGCATGATATTTAGTTCTCGTATATCACCGTAAGGGTCATGGTCTGATTATGAAGCTGGCAGTTTTTAATATCATCCTCAAAGGGTGCTATTTCGCCGTATGAGTAGAAACCGGTCAGCTGCACATTATCTCCAAGCTCTTCCGAGACGGCCTCCAGCTCTTCATCCACGAGCTGGCTCATAACAATTTTTCTACCAACACAGCTTACGACAAGACCGAGTGCGGGTTTGCCGTTGTTTTGATTTGCAAGCTCCGCAGCTTGTCCGGCACCGTCTATGAGCGCATCAATATCAGGCTTCATCAATCTCGCCTTCGCACCTTGTGGGATATTTCCGGCAAAGATAATCGACTTTTTCTCTTCGTCTATCGCTAATAGAGTACGAATGACCTCTTGTGAGGTAGAGTCGTCTTTGATGCTTAGCGGGAAGCGCAGACCGCT
>JACXUD010000131.1 GCA_014764025.1 Campylobacterota bacterium
TAAGCGAAGAGGCGATCCGTGAGTGTTTCAACTACGACTACTACACCAAAAATGTTGATAGAATATTCGCAAGAGTTTTTAAATAAGTTTAGGACGGGACTATGATAACAGTTATAAAAAGAAACGGTCGAACCGAACCTCTCGACATCACCAAAATCCAAAAATATACCTCTGCTGCCGTAGAGGGTTTGGCAAACGTTAGCCAAAGTGAGTTAGAAGTTGATGCACAGATCCAATTTCGTGACGGGATCACTTCAAAAGAGATCCAACAAACACTCATTAAAACGGCTGTCGATAAGATTGACATAGATGCGCCTAACTGGACATTTGTTGCTGCGAGACTCTTCTTGTTCAACCTTTACCATCAAGTAAACGGCTTTACGGGATACACATCACTCAAAGAGTACTTTGAACGCGGCGAGAAAGAGGGACGAATTCTACTTGGCCTTAAAGAGATGTATGATCTTGATACGCTTGATAAACACATCAAACCTGAAAGAGACCTACAGTTCAACTACCTCGGTATCAAAACACTCTATGACAGATATCTCATAAAAGATAGAAACTCCGACCCGATAGAGTTGCCGCAACACATGTTCATGGCTATTGCTATGTTCTTGGCACAAAGAGAAAAGAATAGAGAAGAGTGGGCGATCAAGTTCTATGACATGATCTCTAAATTCGAAGTGATGATGGCAACACCGACACTCTCAAATGCAAGAACGACAAGACACCAACTAAGCTCATGCTACATAGGTTCCACACCGGATAAGATCGAGGGTATATTCGACGCTTACCAAGAGATGGCAATGCTCTCTAAATTCGGCGGCGGGATAGGATGGGATTGGACGCAGGTTCGTTCAATGGGTTCATATATAGACGGGCATAAAAATGCGGCAGGCGGTACCGTACCCTTTTTAAAGATCACTAATGATATCGCAATCGCCGTCGATCAGCTTGGAACACGTAAAGGTGCTATAGCCGTCTATCTTGAACCGTGGCATATCGATGTGAACGACTTCTTGGATCTTAAGAAAAACTCCGGCGAAGAGCGTCGCCGTGCACACGACCTATTCCCGGCACTCTGGATAAACGATCTCTTTATGAAGCGTGTTCAGCAAGACGCCATCTGGACACTCTTTGACCCTTACGACTGTTCTGAACTCACTGAGCTCTACGGCACCGCTTTCGAGAAACGCTACCTAGAGCTAGAGGCTCAAGAGGGGATTGTCAAAGAGAAAGTTAAAGCAAAAGATCTATGGAAAAAGATCCTCACATCATATTTTGAGACGGGCAGCCCGTTTTTATGCTTTAAAGACAATGCTAACAAAGCAAACCCAAATGACCACTACGGCGTTATCAGAAGCTCTAACCTCTGTACGGAGATCTTTCAAAATACCGAACCCAACCGTTATAAGATCAAATTCATTTTTGAAAACGGCGAAAGCGTGAGTTATGAAGAGGAGGAGATGATAACGGTCGATAGCGGCGTTAGTAAACCTGCTAAAAAAGTGACCGCACTTGACTCTCTTGGCGGACGAGAGATCTATGTGGTAGAAAAAGAGAAGATAGACGGAGCTACGGCCGTTTGTAACTTGGCTTCGGTCAACCTCTCGCGCATCAACACGAAAGAGGATATTGACAGAATAGTTCCGGTTGCTATACGCGCGCTTGACAACGTTATTGATCTTAACTTTTACCCTATCGAAAAAGTAAAACGCACTAACATGAGAAGCCGCTCGATCGGTCTTGGTGTTATGGGTGAAGCGCAAATGTTAGCTGAAGCCGGCATATCATGGGGAAGCCAAGAGCACTTCGATAAAGTCGATGAAGTTATGGAGGCCATTAGCTATAACGCCATCTCTGCATCTTCGGATCTTGCTATTGAAAAGGGAGTATATCCTGAATTTGCAGGATCGAAATGGAGCAGAGGCATCATGCCGATGGATTACGCTAACGCCGAGGTTATTAACCTTGTCGATCGCGGCGGTCTCTTTGCATCGAAATACGAATGGGATGAACTACGTGCAAAAGTGAAGAAGCAGGGTATGCGCAACGGCTACTTGATGGCCATAGCACCGACAAGTTCAATCTCTATATTGACAGGCACCACACAAGCCATAGAACCTGTATTCAAGCGCAAATGGTTCGAGGAGAATCTATCGGGGCTTATTCCGGTCGTCGTTCCAAACCTCTCGCCGGACACTTGGAGCTACTATACGCCGGCGTATGATCTGAACCAAACGGTGTTAGTCAAAGCGGCTGCTATCAGACAAAAATGGATCGATCAAGGACAAAGCTTGAATATCTTTATTACACTCGATAAAGCTAGCGGCAAATATCTAAACGAGATCTATATGACTGCTTGGAAACTTGGACTCAAATCTACATACTATCTACGTTCACAATCTCCTGAGGTGGCTCACGATGTCGAGGATCGCTCAATGGAGTGCGTAGGCTGCCAATAATGCAACCGCTCCTTGCACCCAAACTTACCGATTTTCTCAAACGCTTCGACTCCTTTCGCGGGAGTGAAGTCATCTCTTTTCAAATCGTTTCACCTACCGTAATCGAACTTCTCATGAGAGTTCAAGACGCTCATCGTGATTTTGATTGGATAGAACTGACCTTGCAATTTAACGGTATATCGGATGCCCGTTTAATAGAGAATGAAAAAATGTCACTTATAGATATGAGCGATGGAGTTACGCTTAAAAATGATGGCTCAAAATTTGCTTTTGGAATTGGAGCTGGTTATAATGTAGCGAATATATCTGACTCTATATGCTATATCCTCGCGAATAGCATAAAATACAAAGAGTCGATGTTTTAAAAGGAGACAACAATGGCATACGAAGTAAAAGGCACAATTCTAGGTTTTGAAGATACAAAAAAAGTTGAAATCGTTGAAATAGATGAGCTCTTCTGTACAATGAAAGATCTTGACAATGAAAAGATCTCTTTCACGCTTGTAAACCCTTATGCTCTTCGAGAGTACTCATTCGATCTTCCATCGGACATAAAAGTTCTTTTAGATATCAATGACAAATCGAACGTCAGCGTATTCAATATTGTTGTTATACAAAATCCTCTTGAGAGATCGACGATTAATTTCTTGGCTCCGATTATTATAAACAACGATAACAATAAGATCGGTCAAGCTGTTTTAAATAGCAAAAACCACCCTGACTTTGGAATGTGTGAAACGATAGAGTCATTTAAAACAGGAGAATAGATGAGATTTTTGGTCGCGGATGATTCGAAATTAGCAAGACTCAGCACGATAAAATCACTCACTGCCCAGCTACCGAACGCAGAGATCGTTCAGGCACAAAACGGGCAAGAGGCTATCGAAGCAGTAAAAGGTCATCGTATAGACGTTGTCTTTCTTGATCTTACCATGCCCGTTATGAACGGTTATGAGGCAATACCTGAAATCTTAGCATACTCTCCATCGACCAAGATAATCGTCGTCTCTGCCGACATTCAAGAGAAGGCCCGCGAACGAGTCATCAATCTTGGAGCACAGCTTCATGTGCAAAAACCGATCGACACCTCCAAAATGAAAGAGATCTTAGAGATCATATGAACTCTCAAACAACTCAGACGATCATCCTCACAGAAGATGAAAAAGATGTCCTTCAGGAGCTGATGAATGTGGCATACGGGAGTGCCGCATCGGTCGTAGCCCAGATGCTTGATGCTTTCGCTTCACTCAGCATACCAAAGATAGAGATCATGCTCACCTCTGAGCTGCTCGAAGAGTTCAAGAAGCTTAAAGACTCAAGCTACTTCTTCTCAACTCAAGCGTTTATAGGTGAGTTTAGCGGAGAGAGTGCTTTTTTTATCGACGATGCAAGCGCAAAGAATCTTGCAAAGCATCTTGGACTAGAGACTCAAGACGACATTGACGATGCAATTTTGGAGCTCACTAACGTACTCACCTCATCGCTAACGACACGCCTCTCAAAAGAGATGGGAACCGAGGTAAGTTTCGCTCTTCCAAGCATAACGAAGTTAGGATTGTCGGATATCTCTCAAAGCGACACCTTTATACAATACTCCCGTGTTATCGTCATTGAAACGGCAATCAATTTTGAAGATCAAATGATAAGTGGTGAGATTTTCATTTTAACCAAAGATGGATCTATCCAATGGCTCAAGAAGAGACTCTCGGAAATCGTAGAAACATTGATGTAAATCAGAAGATACTCTCGAGTATCGATAACGGCATCATTATTCTTGACGATGAGCTAACGATCCTCTATTTTAATCGCTGGCTTGAGCTCCATACGGGGCAAAAAGCGGAAGATATCATCGGTCATAAGATATATGAAATCTTCCAAGAGATCAACAGCAAAACCCTCCTTAGAAAAGTCAACACCGCATTAACGATGGGTACTCCCACCTTTTATACAGCTTCGACCTCTAAATATCTTATACCTATTAAAATAGATCAGATAAAGACGAGCACCTTCACCCATATGCGTCAAGATGTTAGTCTTATTCCTATAGATACAGAGAACTCTCTTGTAGCCGTTGTCATAACCGATCAGACAAACATGGCCTACACTAATATGTTGCTTGAAGAGAATATCAAAAAAGTGAGCGAGCTCAACAAAGAGCTTATCAAAGAGCGCGATACCATCGATAAAAAAGTTCTGCTTCTCAAATATAACGGCCAAGGGATGATAACCGACGTATCTCAAGCCTATCTTGAGCTTTTAGGCTACGAAAAAGATGAGCTGATCGACCATAACCTCTTTGAGTTTGAACGCCTGCACATCAACTCGCACCTTCGATCAGAGATACTCGAACATATGCAAAACTACACGAGCCACCTCTTTGAGCACAAGACGCTCTCGCGGGAAGGAAAAGAGTTTTGGTTCAAAAACACCCTTGTTCCCGAGTTTGACGTCAATATGCGCCATATTGGCTATATCCTATTCAAAGAGAATGTAACGGATACCAAAAAGGTCATAAGCCAACAAGAGAAGCTTTTGGCAAACTCACGCAGCGCCGCCATGGGTGAAATGGTAAGCATGATCGCCCACCAATGGCGCCAACCGCTTGCCGTTATAACGACAATTTTGGCGACCCTCAAAGTAAAGAGCGAGCTAGGCATAGTAACCAAAGAGGTCATGAGTGAGAATTTCACAAAAATAGAGAAGACGGTCAAATACCTCTCTGACACGATTGATGATTTTAGGGATTTTTTCAAACCGAACAAGAT
>JACXUD010000132.1 GCA_014764025.1 Campylobacterota bacterium
CCACCTGTTTTTCTCTAAAAGCTGCGCTTCGGCCGTATCTATGGCAAAGAGAAGCCTCTTCATCTCATTGATATCTTCGCCTTTGTGTTCCACGATATCTTTAAAGTTGTACATCAAATAGCCGTTTTGCGTCTTAAGACCGATCAGATTGCCTGCAAAGAGATAGACGAATCTCTTTTGAAAACTCTCGTCAAAGAGCGAGTTGCCGAGGGTCGTAACGTCGCCTTTGAATCCAAGCATATCGATGATGGTCGGGAAGATGTCGTTTTGCGAACCAAGCGTGCTCACCTCTTTTGGTTGAAAAATCTTTGGCGCATAGATCACGAGGGGAATGCGGTAGTGCTCGATCGAATCTAAATGAGGCGGATTGCCGCGAAGCTCTTTGCCGATCGGGTTGAGCGCATCGCCGCTTCCGTGGTCTGCCGTGAAGATGAATATCGTTCTATCGAACCACGGCTCCTTCTCTACCCCCTTCATAAAACGCTCTATGGCATTATCGACATAGATGTAGGCGTTGAGCGCACCGTAGTAGTCGTTGAGGCCATGCGGATAGCGTTCGAACTCTGCACGCGGGACGTGAAAATCGGAGTGGTTGGTCGAACTGAACGCAAAGCCTAAAAACGGCTCTTGCATCGTATTGAGTTTTTGGTGGTAGAAGTGAAAGAGATTGTAATCAAAGGTTCCCGTATGGGCGTAGCGCCCGCCGTCGGTCGTTTCGACCTCGGGCATATCTTCGGCGCCGTAGTACTCATCGAACCCTGCCAAACGGCTCACCGCATCGATGCGGTAAGAGCGTCTGTTGCCCCCTTGCATGGAAATCGTACTGTAGCCGTTTTGTTTGGCGACCTGACCGAGATAGCTGAGGTTTGAAAGTTCTAACCCTTTGCCCAGATACTCAAAGCCCGATGGAAGCGTAATACCGGTAAACATAGAGGTTATACCAAAAATAGAGCGAAAGCCGTTGGCATAGAAGTTTGTGAACTTGAGCGATCGTGAACTGAGCTCTTTAAAGTAGGGCGTAATGCCGAGTTCTGGATACTTCGTAAAGCCGTCTATATGTTCGGCGCCCCACGACTCAAGAAGCACGATGACAACGTTGTACTTTGGCGTCTCTTTTGCCTGATAGCTTCGCATGAGCGGGTATTTGGCATCGGTAAAAGGGGCATGAGGGGTGTAGAGCAGGTCTTGAACTCTCGATACCGCTTCATCAAGCGGCAAAAGATCGTGTTTTTGTTTGCTCTTTGCCGTTCTATAGACGGTAAAGAAGCCGTTGAGGGCAAGGTTGCCCGAACTCACTTTGCTGACCGCATAGGCGTCTGATGAGCCAAACGATTTGCCTTGAAAGGAGTTGCGAATACCGATAAAGAGGATCAATAGAGCCGCAACAAGAGTGACTGCAAGCTTTTTGCCGGCTATAAAGGTTTGGGGCATCTCTTTAAAGATAGTGTCCATCAGATAGAGAAAAGCAAAGGTAAAGAGCGCGGCACCCAATGTGTAGGGCAGATAGGAGTTGGTGGCTATATTAAAGATGATATCCCAGTCGTTGCCCAGGTTGAAGATCTCATTGGAGATGTGTCGGTGGATAAAGTCGAAATAGAGCACGCCCGCAAACGAGATCACCATGATAGCAAGCAGCACTATCGCCCATAGCATTCCAAAGACTCTCCTTGCCAAGCGGTTTCGAATCGTGAGAAGCAGCAAGATAAAGAGCGCCGAGAAGGTAAAGAGGGTGATCATATCGACTCGAAGACCCATCACGAATGAGAGAAACACCTCATAAGGCGTTAGGTCTGCAAAGTCGCTCGGGTAGGCTAGATAGAGCGTCGTACGTATAAGCATCATCGCGACGAATGCGAATGCTAAAGGGAAAAGGAGCTGTGTGATCTGATTTTTAAACTGCATTTATGCTACTCGCGGATGATTTTGTCGTAAAAGAGGTGCGTGGCGATATAGACGATAAAAAAGGAGGTCACGGTGTCGCTTAAAAAATGCCCGCCTGCCGCGATCCTTGCAACGGCCATTCCAAAGCCGTACCCGTATGCCAGGCGCATCCAGAGTTCGCGTCTGCGTTTGGCAAGCAGCGCAAAACCCATCAGCGAGAATGCCGCGGCGACGTGACCCGAGCTAAAGGAGTAGCCCCCCTGATCGCTTGGGATGAATGCCGGCGTGAAGTTGAGATTGCCCCCAAACTCCTGTATCTGGTTCGGTCTTGCTCTTCCCCAGTTCTCTTTGAGTGTCGCATTGACGATAAGACCGGGTGCAAGGGCAAGCACGAGTAAAAGATAGAGAATGGTCTTGTGCCCGATCTGCAAGAGCTCTCTTTTCATGATGAGGTTATAGAGGTAGATCAGCAGCGTCAAACTTGCGAGACCCAAAAGAAGCGGCTTGATCGAAAAATAAAAAAAGCCCTCGACCCAGCTGCCGTCTAGCGTGAAACGCTCATCGTCATAGAAGAGCGAAGAGACGAAGATGTCGATCTGCGAAAAGGTGACGAAGAGAGCGGACGAAAGGAAAAAAGCCGCCCAGATATAGAGCGGCGAGCCTAAAAATTTTTTATGAATGTTCATGTTTGCTCTTTATGTAGATGTAAAGCGGCGAGTCACCGATATGGAGCTCTTTGGCTTGTATAGGGTTGCCGTTTTTGTCAAATACCTCATAATCGCTTTCGTTACGGATGGTTGCGGGTTTAAGCGACCAGTGTATCTGCAAAAGTGTGTCGTTTGCAAGGAGGGCTTGAAAGATATGGTAGCCGCGTTTGATATCCATGCGTAGAAACTGGGCATTTTTGAGTGTTTGGAGCATATATTTGTATGTGCTAAAGGCTTCGCGTTTGCGAAGCCCCTCTCTTGAATCGACAAGCCCGTACCCGGGAGCGATGAGCTGATGCCATGAACATACGTTCACCTGTTGTGAAGCAAAAGCCAAAAGATAGTAGCGAAGCATATAGTCGGCGTAGCGCTCTTCGCTGACACACTCATACTCGCTTGTCGGTGCGTAGGGGGCGGTGTTGCTGATGGGCCAGTTCGTCTCGGTGATATAGAGGCGGTGTCTGCTTTTTGGGCTGAGCCATACCATGGTAGAGAGCAGGGCGATCTTGTCCGAGAGGTTAAATCCCATCTGAATGTTCTCGGGTGCGCCGCGGCGATCGACATACAATAAAGAGGAGACGCCGTCGTAGCGGTATTGAAAGAGGTTGAAGAGGGTGTGTGCGCTGAAGTGGTACTCGAAATCGATCACGCCGCTACCGATGAGTTTGGCATGTGAGAATTCGGCGTTTCGAAGCTCATAGGCTGTCTGAAAGAAGCGGTTATACTCATCGACGCTGAAGAATCCCCACTTGGCGCGGTTAATGGTCGAGCCTATTTCGTAGATATGCACCAGCCCCTGAAGTTCTGTAAAAATTCGGCGCAGATTGCTTTTAAAGAGCTCTAAGTTTTCGATGTTCTCTCGGTCTTGCAAGATCTTGAGGATTATTTTCTTATTTTCACATGCCAAAAGAAATGATTTAAGTTCGGCGAGGCTCTCCATCTCCCAGATTTTGTGGCGTACCACAAGCGTTGAGACGCCCAGCTCTTGCACCATCTGCAATGTCTCGTGCGGGTAGCGCTCGTGATCGACGCCGAGTGCGAAGAAGTGAGACGAGTCGATATCTTTTCGGCGTACGAAAGGCATCATGAAGAGCGAGATAGGCAGAACGACGAGGGCCGTGAAGAGGGTCTTTATAAGAGAGAAGAGCTGCGCTTTTCGCATCGTTTTTTTAAAGTTTCTATCTCTTAACTGTAGGGGCTGATCAGAAAAAGAGTCCCACTCGAAAGGTTTTTGCAATATAGCTCTCCGCGCGTTTTTAAAGCGTAATTATACCTTTATTGGGTAAAATATCCCAATTTAATTTAAGGATCTTTTTAGATGAAAATATCAGTTATCGGAACAGGTTATGTAGGTTTGGTGAGCGGTGTCTGTTTTGCGCAGATGGGAAACAAGGTCACTTGTGTGGATATCGATGCAAACAAGATAGAGCGTCTCAAACAAGGCATCATACCGATCTACGAACCGGGTCTTGAAGATCTAACGCTTGAGAACTACAAAAAAGGTACGCTGAACTTCACGACCGATATCTCACATGCCATCGAAAACACCAATATCTCGTTTATAGCCGTAGGTACGCCGATGGGTGAGGACGGGAGTGCCGATCTGCAGTATGTCCTGGCGGTTGCGGCAAGCATCGGGAAGTATATGCAGCACTATATGGTCGTTGTGGATAAATCGACGGTACCCGTCGGAACGGCAGAGAAGGTGCGTGCTACCATTCAAGCCGAGCTGGACAAAAGGGGCGTATCGCTTGAGTTTGACGTCGTCTCGAATCCTGAGTTCTTAAAAGAGGGTGCGGCGATCAACGACTTTATGCACCCGGACCGTGTCGTTATCGGGGCTGATAGCGAGCGTTCGCTTGATGTAATGCGTGAGCTTTATGCGCCTTTCATGAAGAACCACGACCGCTTCATCGGTATGGACATCAAATCGGCGGAGATGACGAAGTATGCGGCGAACGCGATGCTGGCGACCAAGATATCGTTCATGAACGAGATGAGCCAGATATGCGAGCGCGTGGGGGCGGACATCAACAAAGTGCGCAACGGTATCGGAAGTGATAGCCGTATAGGCTACAGCTTCATCTATCCAGGTTGTGGATACGGCGGAAGCTGCTTCCCAAAAGATGTGCAGGCACTCGCAAGGACGGCAAAGGACTTTGGCTATATGCCGCGTATCCTTGAAGCGGTAGAGGCGGTGAACTACGACCAAAAGAAGGTGATCTCCAATAAGGTCATCAAGAAGTTCGGCGAAGATTTGAGCGGCAGAACATTCGGAGTGTGGGGGCTTAGCTTTAAACCCGAAACGGACGATATGCGCGAGGCAAGCTCCATCACAATCATCAACGAGCTCACGTCACGCGGGGCGAAGATAGTGGCGTATGACCCAAAAGCGATCCACGAAGCCAAAAAACACTACCTCAAAGATAATACGGACGTAAGCTACGTAGAGAGCAAATACGATGCGCTCAAAGGTGCCGATGCGCTTATTTTGGTGACGGAGTGGCAGGAGTTCAGAAGCCCGGACTTCGATGAGATGAAGAAGCTTCTTAAAGAGCCCGTATTCTTTGACGGACGCAATCAGTTCAACAAAGAGAAGATGGCAAAATACGGCTTTGAGTATTTCCAGATCGG
>JACXUD010000133.1 GCA_014764025.1 Campylobacterota bacterium
GCTCCTCTGTTTCAGCTTCCGTCTCATCAAGAAGATTTTTTACTTCGGTGAGCTCCTCTTCATCCAGCACACCCTCCATCTCTTCATCATCGAGTGAATGTCTTTTATCGAGGGATATCTCATCATCCAAAGATATCTCTTCTGCGTCAAAATCATCATCACCAAGCTCTAAATCGCCCAGATCCAAATCATCTTCAAGCGTAAGTTCATCCTCGAGTGCACTGTCTAATTCGATAGCTTCGTCGGCACTCAGTTCGCTCAGCTCGTCACCGTCGTCTAGATCTTCAAGATCACCGAGATCTTCGATTTCGGAGAACTCCTCATTTTTTGGTGCCGATACGACACTTTTTTGGATATCTTTTCCCATCTGAATAAAGAGCTCTACGAGATCCGTAGGTAAAAAAGGTTTACGTAGAGTCTGGGTAAAGCCCTTTTGCGCTTCCGCATCCTTCGAGCAGATATAGAGCGACTTCGAGAACTTCACTCTCTCCTTGAGCCCATCCATCAACGATGCGTCAAAAAGCGTATCATCTACAACTACAAGATCAAACGAATCATCCATAACCTCATCTAGGCTCTTTACTATCTCAAGTTCATCTGATGTTTTTTGTGAACTCAACGTCACGAGTTTGTTGACTACAGGATTATCATTGATAAGTAAAATCTTCACCTAGATTCCTTTGGGAGTGTGATGTGCATTGCTCTAAATGTGGACATTGTAGCAAAAAAACCTAAAAAAAACTCTCTAAGAAGTTAAATGCTTCCCCCATTTGCAACTTCAAAATAAGCATTGTCGCACTCAGTGTTGCCATAAGCACAACAAATGAAACAATGATCTTGATAGGAAATCCGATAACCAAAAGATTGAACTGCGGCATCGTCTTCATAAGCATTCCAAAGATGATGTCCGCAAGCAAAGAGAGTGCGGTGATAGGAAAAGCGATCATAAAACCGACTACGAACATATTGGCCGTAGCGTTTAAGAGGTAGTGATAGAAGTTTTCATTCACCATGAAGCCCCCAAGCGGTACGGCTTTGAGCGATCCGTCAACAAAGAGCAAGATCCAGTGATGCAGATCGACGCTGAACATCACCATGAGTGCCAAAAGCGAAAGAAATTGAGAGATGATAGGCATAGAAACGCCGCTCTGCGGATCGATGGCGCTTGCCATCGAAAATCCCATCATAAATGAGATAATCCCCCCGGCAAAGGTGATGACGTTAAAGGCGAGCTGCAACACCACTCCTACCGCTACGCCGAGCAGTATCTCGCCTAGTATCGCGATAATGACCGATGGGAATGTCACTTCAAAAGTGAGTGCCGGCATCGAAGAGTAAAAGAATATAGCAAAAAAGAGGGCCATAGCCGAACGCAATGAGAGCGGGATCGCCTGATGCGAAAAGATCGGAATCGATATAAAAAGAGCAGCAAAACGAAAAAAGAGCAGCATGAAGCCCACAACATAGGCGTCTGTGAAGAGCTCTGCCCATGACATCATGCGATCCTGTGAAGTCTCTTCTCTTCTAATCTAAAGACGCGTTTGCACTTATGCGCAAGGGTTTCGTCATGCGTTACCAATATAAGCCCTGCTTGATACATCTCGACATAACGAAAAAAGAGCTCCATCACCTCATTGGCGGTTTTGGCATCGAGATTTCCGGTCGGCTCATCCGCAAAGATGATCCGCGGTTTTTTCGTGAGCACTCTGGCGATCGAGACCCTTTGCTGTTGACCGCCTGAGAGCTGTGTCACTTTTTGATGGATCACTCCGTCGATATCCAGACTCTTTAAGAGTTCGGTCTCTATCTTCTCGTTCGAGAGCATCGCGGCAACTTCTAAATTTTCATAGCCACTAAATCCCCTAAAGAGATAGTGCGACTGAAAGACGATGCCAAGATCATGACGCTTTATCGCACTGAGTTCGTTTGCACTCATGGAAGCGAGCTCTTTGCCAAAGAGAGAAACACTCCCTTCATTAGGCTTTAAAAGCGTCGATAATGCATGTAAAAGTGTCGATTTACCGCTGCCGCTTGTTCCGATGATTGCTATCGATTCACCCGCTTCTAGCTCCAGAGCGACATCGTTGAAGAGCTCATACTCATAGGCATGAGAGATATTTTTAGCTTCTAGTAGTTTCATAAAATGATTATATCTTGCAATCCTAAAGATTCCTATCCATTCACTTAAAGATTCTCTCAAAACCCTTTTTTGCACGCCGTTTGAGCTGATAGGCATAGAGATACTCTATCGCCTTTTTAAATAGAAATGCGCCGTAGCCGTGCATATACAACCCAAATACCTTGGCGCTGGCGTAGCCCCTGCCCAAAGCGATCAGTATGCCTCTGGAAGTTATCTTCTCTTCTACTAGCGCAATGCCGTTTATCGAGCGTTTGATGTTTTGTGCACACACCTCGCCCATCTGCTCGGCAAGATCCGCCGTCGGCGCCAATGCAACACCGTCACGGTATATTGCTGCGGCATCACCGATTGCATATATATCTTCTCGTCCGACTGCTCTTAGATACCTATCGACGCTCAAGAAGCCACGCGCATCTTTTTGAAGCGACACCCTTGCTATAAGCGGGCTTGCTTCGATACCGCCCGTAAATATCATAAAATCCATCGGCAGCACTTCGCCGTTACTGAGGATCACGCTCTCTTTGGTTACCTCGACGACCTTGAGGTTATCTTTTATCGTTACCTCTAGATCCAATAATCTCTTTTGCGACTTCTCTCGTAAAAGAGGATCGATACCCGGCAGAATATGCTCATATGCATCGATAAGGATAATGTTGAGTTTACGGCACAAAAAGCTGTTTTTCTCATAGAACTCTCTCGAGAACGAGGCCATCTGAGCTGCTATCTCTACACCGCTGAGTCCTGCACCGCCTATGATGATGTTGAGCATGTCGCAATACTCCCCCTCCTCTTCAATCCTTTTAAAGAGAGAGAATTCAAACTTCTGCTTGAAATAGAGAGCACGGTGAAGCGACTTGATGCCGTATGCATACTCTTTGAGGCCCTTGATAGAGTCAAAGAAGCGTGTTCTTGCACCCGCGGCTATAACAAGATAGTCATAGCGGTAACGCTGCATCGACGTTGCGATGAATTTATGATCGGCATCGATATCGATCACCTCTTCCTTTTTGAAAGTGACATTTTCAAAACCGGCGCTAAATGTAAAAAGATCTATGGTGATGTCGGCAAGATCGGTCTCATTGGCTATAAAGTCATAGACTTCCGTCTGCATGTAGTGGTATGGATGTATGTCAAAAAGTAAAATCTCGGTATCTTTTGTATTGGCAAGTCGTTCGATTGTACGGACTCCCGCATAACCGGCCCCGATAACAATGATTTTTTTCTTCATAAGTGTTTATCTTTTGGCATGTGAAAAGAGGAGTTCACAGAAGGCTCCAAGGGATTGGAGCCAAAAGTAGTGCGTAGAGTTACGCCATTTGTGCTGCAACTTCTGCAGCGAAGTCGTCAGCTTTTTTCTCGATACCTTCACCGACTTCTAAACGGATGAAATCTACGATCTCAGCAGTTCCGCCTAGTGCTTTTGCGGCCTCTTCAACAGCTTTAGCGACTGTAAGCTTGTCGTTGAGAACATACGTTTGATCTAGAAGTGCAAGCTCTTTATCCAGTGTAGTGTTATCGTCGATGAAACGAGCTAATGAACCAGGGATGATTTTATCCCAGATCTTTTCCGGCTTGCCTGATGCAGCAAGTTCAGCTTTGATAGCAGCTTCAGCTTCAGCCAAAACCTCATCTGTAAGTTGACTCATAGAGATGTATTGCGGTACGTTTTTCAATGGTTTTTTCAAACGTGCAAGCTCTTCGTTCTCTTTTTTGATCGCTTCAATTCTACCGATTGTTTCAGACTCAACGAAAGCCGGATCGAAATCTTTGTAGCTCAAAGTTTTTGGCTTCATTGCAGATGCGT
Organism: Campylobacterota bacterium; assembly: GCA_014764025.1. Classification (GTDB taxonomy): domain Bacteria; phylum Campylobacterota; class Campylobacteria; order Campylobacterales; family Sulfurimonadaceae; genus JACXUD01. Next base: position 3,945 of record JACXUD010000133.1, read on the forward strand.
GCATTGCGATCTGTTTCAATGTATCTCTCATGCCAGCTGCAGTTTTTGCAGAGTCACATTTAGCTTTCACGACAACAGCGATACGATTGTTCGAGTGAACATAACCGTTGATAGCGATAGTATCATCTTCAGCTTCAAGTGTACCGAAGCGGCGAAGTTCGATCTTCTCACCGATTTTTGCTACAGTTTCTGTGAAATAAGAACCGAATGATGTTCCCATTACGCCTGCTACATCGGATGGATTTGTGCTGTAAACCTCTTCAGTAGTTTTGAGAACAAGATTTTTGAAACCTTCGTTTTGTGCAACGAAGTCAGTCTCAGAGTTGATCTCTACTACGACCGCTTTAGAGAAATCATCAGCGATTTTAAGGCCGACAAGACCTTCTGCGGCAACGCGGTCAGCTTTTTTAGCTGCTTTTGCGATACCTCTCTCTTTAAGAAGTTCAGCTGCTTTAGCCATGTCTCCATCAGCTTCAACAAGAACTTTTTTACAATCCATCATCGGAGCGTCAGTTGCTGCACGCAACTCTTTAACCATTGCTGCCGTAATTTCTGCCATAATTATTCCTCCTCTGTTGTTTCAGTCTCAGCGTCAAAATCCACTTGCTCTGCAGCTTCATCAGACGCTTGGTTGGCTTTTGCAGCCGCATCGTATGTACCATTAGCCAGTGCTTTACCTTCATTAACCGCAGCTGCCATCTCTTGACAGAAGAGTTGAATTGAACGGATAGCATCATCGTTACCAGGGATTGGGTAAGTGATAAGGTCAGGGTCACAGTTAGTGTCTAGTGGAGCAACAACCGGAATACCTAAACAGCGAGCTTCCATAACTGCGATGTGCTCTTTTGCAGCATCAAGTACGAAAAGCATGTCCGGAAGTTTTTTCATATCGCGGATACCGCCGAAATATGACTCTAACTTCTCTTTTGTACGACCAAGCATAAGAGCCTCTTTTTTAGTAAGAAGATCGATTTGGCCGTTCTCTTGCATCTCGCTGATTGCATCGAGTTTGCGGATTGATTTTTGAATTGTTTGGAAGTTAGTAAGCATTCCGCCCAACCAGCGGTTTTCAACGTATGGCATTCCGCATGAGAGTGCAGCATCTTTGATTGATTGGCGAGCTTGTTTTTTAGTACCTACGAA
>JACXUD010000134.1 GCA_014764025.1 Campylobacterota bacterium
TTGCTCATCTTTTTTCCTTTCCTAAATTCCTCATTTATTGTATCATTTAGGAATAAGAAATGCTTAAGTCGCTGTCGAAATTTTCCGGGACATTATACTCTCTAATTACCTATTCCTATAGTGCTCCTCTTTTTTTATATTTTAAGAATCCTTGTTTTCCTGTTATGTCGATTCCATTAATATAGTATTCATTATTTTCATTTGGATTTACAACTTCAACTCCCATTGATTTTGCAATTAATTTACCAAATTGATAATGTGAAATAATATTATTTAAACTTAAATCGTTTTTCAAGCCAACCTTACTTGCTTCATTGTTTAAATAGATCATCATCGGTATCTTGGCATCTTCAAACCCCAAATATGCATGACCATAGCGACCATTTTCATCTTTATTCCCAATCATTTCAGAGTGATCTGAAGTAAAAAACACAACTGTAGATTTTTCATTTTTTGTTGCGAAATTAATTATTTTATCATAAAGAAAATCATTATATAAAATTGAATTATAATAACTATTTTGCATATATTCTTGATATGGTTTACCATTGAACGAAAATTTATAAAATTCTTTTGGTGTTGATTTGGTATAAGGCGAATGTGAATTTCTTTGATGTAAAACAATAAAATTTTTATTTCTGGTGTCAATTTTATTTAAATAGTTTACTAAATCTTCATCATAATTTACACCATTAGAAAAGTTTGTTACGACATGATCTACACTATTGGTAAAATAATTTTCCATAATTGTTAGTTTTTGTGTTGTAACATAGTGTGTAGTATATCCTGCATCCTTTGCTATCTTAAATAAATTAGTGCTTGAATTGAAAATTAAAGACGTATTCTCTGGCTCTCGCTTAAGTGTAAAAAAGTCGGAACAGAAACTTTTGTCTCAACGCCACCAGAATATCCCCATGTATACAAAAGATTAGATTTCAACTTATCTAATTTTGGAGTTGTTTTCTTGCTAAACCCATAAAGACTCATATATTTAGCCCCGAGACTTTCTCCCATTACAACAATAATTGTATTTGGTGAATCTATTTTTATATGATTTAATTTATATTGCTGAAATTTTTTCTGCGGTGCTGAATTACCAAATGATGTTATAATATCTTTTCCAAGCCACCACGAAAAAGAAGTATAAAAATTTCTTATCGATGTTGAGTCATTTTTAGGATAAAACAAATTTGGTATTCTGCTTTGGGATGCAATCAATGTGCCTGTAAAAAATATAAAAAATATAAAAAATAATGAAATGTATTTAATTCTTAATGTAGATTTTGAACTATACTTGAATATGAAAAAAGCTACAAACAAGAGTACAGTTAAAGATAATAATTCTATTAATATATATTTAACTATACCAAATAAAGATTCAAATACTTCTTCTGGCTGATCTATAAACATATTTATTTCATAAGGTATAATTAGTGAGTGAAAAAAACTATAATGCAAATGTTCGACTAAAATAAAAAATATAAAAATTGAATATAAAAAAAACTTTAAATAAAGATTTGGCACAGATAAAATTAAAAAATTAATAGCAAAAAATATCAAAAACTCTCTATAAATATTTATACTTAAATCAAAATAACCATCATACAAAAGGTTATAACTAACATCAGGGAGTATAAAAATTAAAGTCAATAAACCACTTATAATAAAATGGGTACGTAATTCTCTCATTAAATAGCACTTCTATAATTAATTTGTGTGAATTATATCGAAATATTATAATGAAAGACGAATTGTTTCAAGTTTTGGAACATTAACAACATCATACAGATTTATTCTCATTAATTCTAACTTTTGAAATGAGTCTTTGAAATTACTAAAATCATTCCAATCTAAAACATTCATGGGATACTTAATAAGTTCAATAACACCTTCCATTTTATGCGTATTGCCCTTTAGCGGAACAAACGGTACACCTTGCATCGCAGCAAATATATTTGGATGCTGTCTTCCACCAATGACAACATAAGCTTTTGCAATTACAGCCATAGCTTTATCATACTTTTCTAGAAAACCAAAAATAGTAAATCTATACTTAGATTTTAATTTTTTTGCTATATACATATCTGTTTTTGCATTTGCAAGAAAGTATATTGGTATATCTTTGTAAAAATTTCTTATTTCTGCCAAAAGTTTGTCCATTAATTTTATAGACTTTCTGCTTCTTTTGAGATATGACGATCCTGTAACTGCAACAAATTTTTGTGGTAAGTTTAAATCAGATGTTAATTCTTCAACCTCCTCTTTTGATAATGAACCAAGTGCATAAGCAGCATCTGCTACGAGCTCTGGATTTAAGCCAAGCTTTTGTAGCTCTCTTTGAGATACGGGTTCTCGTACGGCTAGATAATCAACCATTGAATAAACTTTTTTTACCACATCTTGAATAAGCTTATTGTTGCCCAAATCAACTGTTTGATTTAATGCAGAAACAAAAGCTCCTCTTTTTTTAAATTCATAGAGCATTCCCATTAATCGTATCAAATGCCCAGACTTAGAATGTATTGCACCTTCTCCATTAAAACATACTGTATCAAAACCTTCAAAAAAACTTTCATCAATATTCAGTTTTTTAAGATATTTTATAACACTTCCTCTTTCATCGACCAAAATTGAATTAGCTAATTTTTTTTCCCAAATTGTTCTAATTATTCTTATTTTATCAAAGGGAAAAGATGGCAAATCAAGTGGTACAAAAGTTGCATTGGGATATGTTTTTTCGACTAAAACTTTTATACCATTCGATGTTGCCTGCCCTCCCCAATTGATTGCGTCAAATGAATTTACAAAATATGCTATTTTCATTTTATTTCCTTTAAAAATGGTTGTAATTTTTCTGATAACTCTTCGATAGGAAGTTTTTCAATATACTTAAAAACAAAATTATCTAGATTTATATCAGACAGATTGCTTTGTATAGCAAGTCTATTGATCCTTTGCTTTTCAACCAAGTCATTCAAAAATAACTTATATTTTTTTTGTTCTTTAATATTTTTAGGAGATAAAGTAAAAACAGGTTTTTTGTACAATAATGATTCTGTTATCATTGAGCCACTCTCTTCTGTAACAAAAACTATAGATGCAAGTTCTAGGTACACAGCAACAATTTTTTCTGGATTTTGTCCAAAATAAACGCTATAAGCTATATCATCGCTATATTTTGAAAATAATTTTTTTAATAGCTTTTCATATTTAAGTCCTGTTCTTCGGGATGTTGTGATGAGAGCTTTTGCTTTATGCTTCTCAACTAAGGACATAAAATTATTTACTAATTCGTAGTAATCATCCTCATCATATTTATATCCACCACCATCTCCGCCAATTAACAAAACAAAATATTTCCTATTGTTGTCAATCTTTTTTTCATTGCAAAAATATTTAACTTGTTGATGCAAATCATTTTCGTCAATCATTCGAGTTGGTGCGATGCTCAAATTTATACAATTTTTTGCATTTATGTTGCTTAGTATAAGAAAAAAATATTTTTGGTTTATCCCTCTTAATGAGCCGGAAAATATATTTTTCACCCCCAACATATAACATAACCATATATTCATAAACAAAGTGTCACCACCAGTTGAGATAATCAAATCTATCTTATGATCTAGTTTATGATAGTTTTTATAAAACAACTTTATAAAAAAATCATTCAGTACAAACCTATTATTTAGAAAATTGTATCGAAGAATAAATCTCAAAATTCTCAAAAAAAACTTTGTCCTTATTGATATCTCCATAGTTACAATTTCTACTTGATGAGTTTTTTGAATTGCGCTTATAATCCCATCCGTTATTGTTATATGTCCTGCTCTTCCATCTGTAATTTTCAGTACTTTTAACACATCAAGTGTTTTCATTTAAATCCATTGTCAATTTTTTAATATAATTTTTATCTAAAATTTCAATATAGAAATTTATATATTCTTTTCCTATATTGCTCAGCATAAATTTAGCTTTTTTGTCTTTGCTAAATTCAAAAAATTTATTTTTGTATTTTTCCAAATTATTATAAACATTATTAATTTTTTCAGCTATTTTAAATTCATCTATCAAAAAGTTTTCAGACAAAATCTCTTTTGCTATTCCAACATTTCTTGAAATAAGCATCTGGGCATAAAAAAGTGCTTCAGTAATGACTAAACTAAAACCCTCGTTATGTGAACTAACTACAACCAAATCTGCTTGATTCATAAGTTCAGGTATATCATGACGAAATCCAACAAGCTCTACTTGATCGTTCAAATTTAGCTCTTTTGTAATTTTTTTCAAATTTTCTCTTTCACCTCCATCTCCAACAATATTTAATCTAAAATCAAAATCAAGCTTTGAACATTCTCTGATTAGGATATCAAAACCTTTGATTTTATCAAGTCTGCCTATCGCAAGTATTGTAAAAATATTATTCTTTATATTCGAAAAACTTAGTTTTACTGGTTCTATGCCATTATAAATTATTTTTACTTTGCTTGTCTCAATAGTTTTTCTTGCGCCATTAGATACTGCTGTTACATATTCAACCTTATTAAATATAGAGCCTTTTCTAGAATTATGTTTTGTTGCGACATGCTTTATATTTAATAATTTATTGAGTCTATAAAAAATTTCAGTAGCCTTCGCGCCATGGGTATGGACTATGTCAGGCTTAATTTTTTTTAAGATTTTTCCAATTTCAATATATAATAATGGGTTAAATCTACTTTGACTAGAAAAAAGTCTATGTATTTTGATATCTTTCGATAATCTATCTATTATAAATTTGTTATCAAAAACTATAACTTCTATTTTTATATTTTTTGAAAGCTCATTGCACAATGAAACAAAAACATTTTCCATGCCACCCCATCCATTTGATGCTAAGAATTGAACCACTTTCATTATGTGTTTTTACCTATTGCTGTATTGTATTCTTCAAACAATTTATTTGAGATTAACTCTATTCCATTTTGACTTAAGTGTGTACCATCAAGATAAAAATCTTTTTTATTTTCAAAAAAATTATAAATATTTACTTTAAATACATTTTCATGCTTATCACTAATTTCTT
>JACXUD010000019.1 GCA_014764025.1 Campylobacterota bacterium
CAGGTCAAAGCGCTGATGGATGCAGGGGTGAAGATCACAGCGATGCGCGATGCGACACGCGGCGGCGTAGCGGCAGTGCTCAATGAGTGGGCAAATCAATCGAATGTGGGGATAGAGGTACAAGAGGCTAAAGTGCCTATCAGCGATGAGGTGCGCGGAATCTGCGAGATGCTCGGTTTTGAGGCGACGGCTTTAGCCAATGAAGGAACGTTTGTGCTTGCCGTCAAAAAAGAGCAGGCAGATCTGGCATGTGAAGTTCTCAAGGGTTTTAATTCACATGCCGCGATCGTTGCAAATGTGAACGATTCACATACCAAAAGGGTGATACTTAGAAGCCCGTGGGGGACTTCACGATTTTTAGAGCTGCCAAGCGGCGAACTTCTTCCAAGGATCTGCTGATGCATGAATATAGTATCGTCCAAGCCCTTTTAGACTCGTGCGAAGAGCATATCCGCACAAACGACGCAAAAGAGGCAACGAAGGTTGTCGTAAAGATCGGTGTGATGAGCGGCGTGGAGCCTGAACTGCTGAAAACGGCATTTGATACATTCAAAGAGAAAACGGCATGTGAGAATGCGGAGTTCGTCATGAATATCCAGCCTGTCGTCATTCGCTGCTTGGCATGTGAAAAAGAGAGTACGCTGGGTGAATTGGAGTACCGATGCCACCACTGCGATTCACTTGATGTAAGTGTCATCGAGGGTGAAGAGATGTTTTTAATGCAACTCGAACTTTGCTAATCTTTTAAACAAAACTTAAACTCTGAATCGGTATAATTCCACACTTTTTGTAGACCGAAATATTTAAGGACAGTAGATGTACGCAATTATTAAAAATGGTGGTAAGCAATATAAAGTTCAACAAGGTGATATCTTATTATTAGATAACATGTCTCTTGAGCCAAAAGCTACTATCGAAATCAAAGAAGTTCTAGCAGTAAATGCAGGTGAACTTAAAGTAGGAACACCATTCGTTGATGGCGCAGTCGTAACTGCAGAAGTTATCAACGAAGGTCGTGGTAAGAAAGTTATCACTTTCAAAAAACGTCGTCGTAAAGACTCAAAAGTGAGAAGAGGTTTCAGAAGAGACTTCACTCGTGTTCGCATCACTAGTATAGCTGCATAATTTACATAGGAGAGAGACATGGCACACAAGAAAGGTCAAGGTAGTACACAGAATAACCGCGATTCAGCTGGTAGAAGGTTAGGCGTTAAAAAATTCGGTGGTGAAGTAGTTATCGCCGGTAACATCATCATTCGCCAAAGAGGAACAAAAGTTCACCCTGGCAGCAATGTAGGTATGGGTAAAGACCACACTATCTACGCACTTGTTGACGGTGTAGTTAAATTCGAGCGTAAAGACAAAAACAGACAAAAAGTTTCTGTCGTTCCTGCTGCATAATTCTACATTTTTTCGGGCTCTGCCCGGAAAATTCATATTAAATCCAAATATTTAACAATCTGCTCTCAACAAAAAAGTGTATTATTAAATATTTGACTCTCAAAATAGTAAAGCTCTTTTGCATCAATAACTAAGGAAATAGTGAATGTTCATAGATAGCGTAAATTTAACGGTATCATCTGGAAAAGGTGGCCCTGGATGTGTTGCATTCCGTCGTGAGAAGTTTGTCCTCAACGGTGGGCCAAACGGCGGAGACGGCGGACGCGGCGGCGATATAGTGTTTCGCTGTGAAAACAATACTCATACACTCTCGGCATTTCACAAAAACATGCATATCAAAGCCGATAACGGCGCACCGGGGCTTGGCTCGAACATGGCAGGCAAATCGGGTGCGAAAAAAGTGGTGATCGTTCCGCCGGGCACGCAGATTCTTGATGCAGAGAACGGTGATGTATTAGCGGATATGTTAGAAGACGGTCAAGAGATCCTACTGCTTAAAGGCGGCAAAGGCGGTCTTGGAAACACGCACTTTAAATCATCTACGAATCAACGCCCTACATACGCACAGCCGGGTGAAAAGGGTGAGACGAAAGCCATCAAACTAGAGCTAAAATTAATTGCCGATGTTGGACTTGTAGGCTTTCCAAATGTTGGAAAATCTACGCTTATCTCTACGGTCTCAAATGCACGCCCAGAGATAGCCAACTATGAGTTTACGACGCTTACGCCAAAACTCGGTAAAGTCGATATCGGTGACTTTGAGTCGTTCATTATGGCCGACATCCCTGGAATCATCGGCGGTGCAAGCGAGGGTAGAGGTCTTGGTATCCAATTCCTTCGTCATATCGAGAGAACGAAGATTCTGTTATTTATGATCGATCTTGCATCTTATCGCGATATGCAAGAGCAGTATGAGACGCTCAAATCTGAAGTAAAAGCCTTCTCTGAAAAACTCTCAGAGTCTCGTTTTGCCATAGCACTTACTCGCGCCGATATCGTAGAACCGGATGCAATCAATGAGAGCGTCAAAGGGTTTATCGAGATGCTTGGTTTAGAGCCAAGCGGCTACAGCGAACTCGATTTCGATACGAACCTGCCGTTTTATATTCAGTCAACGCCTGAGAAAGAGTTGGGCTACGATATGAACAAACCATATTTTATCGCACCGATCTCCTCTGCGACGCACAAGAACATAGATGCACTCAAACACGCACTCTTTGACCTCGTCCAAGCCGACAGACGCAGATGAAACGAATCGTTGTTAAAGTTGGCAGTGCCGTTTTAACACAAAACGGCGAGATAGCGTTTGAGAGAATGCGCTCGCTCGTAGCATTTTTAGTAGAGCTGCGTAAAGAGCATGAGGTCATCTTGGTTTCATCGGGGGCGGTCGCCGCAGGATATACCGAGCTAAAGCTTGATAAAAGCGTGCTGAAAAACAAACAAGCATTAGCTTCGATAGGTCAGCCTATCTTGATGAACATGTATGCCAAAAAATTCGGGGAACATAACGTTCTGACCGCTCAAGTGCTTGTTACGGCGGCGAACCTTAATAAACTCGATGATATCGCACGTATCAAAAACACGATAGACACGCTTTTAGAGAACGGTGTCATCCCCATCGTCAACGAAAACGATGCAACGGCTACCGAAGAGCTTGTGGTAGGCGATAACGACCAGCTTTCGGCCTATATGACAAAGCATACGGCTTCGGAGCTTTTGATTATACTATCCGATATCGACGCCTATTACGACTGTGATCCAAGAGCAAACTCACATGCCAAAATACTCAAAGTGGTGCATGAGATTCCAACAAGCGAGCTTGAACAGAGTGCCAATCCGAATAACAACTTTGCAACGGGCGGTATAGTCACAAAACTTAAAGCTGCCAACTATCTGCTTCGCTCAAATTTGGAAATGTTCCTTACAAGCGGTTTCGATTTGACAAACGTTCGCAGTTTCATGCTTCAAAATAAGCACATAGGCGGTACGCACTTCACTACAAAGGGGTAATATGAAGATTATTTTTATGGGGACGCCCGATTATGCAAGCGCCATACTCCAAAAGATCATCAATACCCCCGATATGCAGGTCGTTGCGGTCTATACTCAGCCCGACAAGCCTGTCGGTCGCAAAAAAATCATTACGCCGCCTCCCGTAAAAGTTTTGGCATGTGAAAATAACATCGAGGTCTATCAGCCCACACGTCTAAGAGACGAAGAGACGGTCAATGAGCTTTTAAAGATCGATTGTGACTATATTATTGTTGCAGCATACGGGCAGATACTTCCAAAAAGCATTCTCGATCACGCTCCGTGTATCAATCTTCACGCTTCAATATTGCCGCAATACAGAGGTGCAAGCCCGATTCAGCAGTCCCTTTTAAACGGGGATGAAAAAACAGGCGTAACGGCGATGCACATGGATGAGGGGCTGGATACGGGTGATATCATTAAAATTTCAGAGATAGATATCGATAAAGATGAACTTGTGGAATCGCTTTTTGATCGTTTGACCAAAGTTGCGGCCGAACTCACCATAGATGTTCTGCAAAACTATAACGCATACGTTCAAAACCCACAAAATAGCTTAGATGCAACACACTGTAAAAAAATATTAAAGGCTGATGGAGAGGTTCTCTTTGACGATGCGAAGAGTATTTATGACAAATATCGTGCATTTTATAATTGGCCGGGAGTCTTTACCGCATCTGGATTGAAGCTCAAAGAGATCGCGCTGGAGTCCAAAGAGGGCACGTATAGACCCGGCGAGATATTAACGATAGATAAAGAGAGCATAGTCGTGGGGTGCGATAGGGGCAAACTGAGGATTTTTCGAGTCCAACCCGTTTCAAAAAATGAGATGGATATCGCTTCATATATAAACGGAAAACGATTAAACGTTGCAGATACTCTATTTTAACGAGCTTGAATCTACACAGACAAAGCTTAAAGAGCTGATACGCTCAAATGAACTTCAACCACCGGTAGCGGTTGTGTGCGATATTCAAAATGCAGGTATCGGCAGCAGGGGCAATAGCTGGCAGGGATTGAGCGGGAATCTCTTTTTATCGTTCGCTATACCCCTTAAAACTCTTCCAAATGATCTCAAAATCGAATCGGCATCGATCTACTTCTCCTATCTCTTAAAAGAGGTGCTTAGTGAACATGAATCAAAGGTATGGATGAAATGGCCAAACGATTTTTACAGGGACGATAAGAAGATCGGAGGCATGATAACGAATGTTCTTAAAGATCATCTCGTCTGTGGCGTAGGGCTGAATATGCTTCATGCACCCGAAGGTTTCGATGTTTTAGATATAGAAATCTCTAGAGAGAGGCTCTTAGAAGCGTACTTTATAAAATTAGAAAAGATGATCTCATGGAAGCAAGTTTTTAGCAATTATGAGCTAGAATTTCGCAAGAATCAAAATTTTACAACCCATGTAAATAGTTTAAGAATTTCTTTAGAAAATGCCGAACTACAGAGTGACGGTTCGATAGTAATTAATGGCGAGAGGTTATATAGTCTAAGATGAGTGAAGTAATTGTCATTGCAAATCAAAAAGGCGGTGTCGGCAAAACGACGACTGCCGTGAACTTGGCTGCCTCTTTGGCGGTTGCCGAAAAAAAAGTGCTTCTTATCGACTCCGACCCCCAGGCTAATGCTACGACATCGCTTGGATTTCATAGAAACGATTATGAGTTCAATATCTATCATGTTTTGATCGGTACGAAAAAACTCAAAGATATCATACTAAAATCAGATCTGCCTACACTCCATCTAGCACCTTCAAATATCGGTCTTGTAGGGATTGAAAAAGAGTATTACGACCCCGAGAACACAAAAGGGCGCGAGCTAGTATTAAAACGTGCCATTGAACACGTAAAAAAAGATTATGACTATATCATCATCGATTCTCCCCCGGCACTCGGGCCGATGACGATTAATGCTCTGAGCGCATCAAACTCGGTCATCATCCCTATACAGTGTGAATTTTTTGCATTAGAGGGTCTTGCTCAGCTATTAAATACGGTAAAACTTGTGCGTAAATCTATCAATCCGAAACTGAGCATTAAAGGTTTCTTGCCTACGATGTTTAGTGCTCAAAACAATCTTTCACGCCAAGTATTTGCCGATCTTCGCCAGCATTTTAAAGGCAAACTCTTTAAAGATCTTGATGATCAGTTTATCGTCGTGCCGAGAAACGTAAAACTTGCAGAGTCCCCATCGTTCGGGAAACCGATAATTCTATACGACGTGAAATCGACAGGCTCTCTTGCATACCAAAATTTAGCACAGGCAATTATCAAATAATGAAATCACAAGCACTAGGAAGAGGACTGGGCGCACTGCTCAGTGAAATCGATGAAGTCTATAAAAACGAGTCTCATACAAAGGACTCCATCATAGAGCTTCAGCTTAAAGATATCCGCCCAAATCCATATCAGCCTAGAAAAAACTTTGATGAAGAGTCGTTGGCAGAGCTTGCAGAGTCGATAAAAAACGACGGTCTGATACAGCCGATAGTCGTGACCGAAGATGTTGACGGCTATATACTTATTGCCGGGGAGCGACGCTTAAGAGCATCGAAATTGGCAAAGCTCAAAACGATTAAAGCGATTGTTATCGGCGGTGATGAGACCAAGATGCGCGAGTATGCGCTTTTGGAGAATATTCAACGCGACGATCTCAATGCTATTGAGATGGCCTATGCCTATGAAGAGCTGATTAAACTGCATAGAATCACTCATGAAGAGCTCTCTAACGTGATTCATAAAAGCAGAACGCATATCACCAATACACTCAGATTACTGCAACTTTCACCTAAAACGCAACGAGCACTCATTGAAAATAAAATCACCGCCGGTCATGCAAAAGTAATGGTCGGTTTGGATGAAAAAGAGCAGCAACTCTTGGTAAACTCAATTATCGGGCAGAAATTGAGTGTGCGCGAAGTTGAATCGATTATAAAAAATATGAAGCAAGAACCCGAAATAAAAAGAGTGGTTGCAGAAGAAAAAACATACGATTTTTCTACTTTAAAATCAAAGATGAGTGATCTTGGATTTGCAGTCAAAAGCTCAAAAAATAGGCTTGTGGTCGAGTTTGAGAACGAGTCTCAGCTTGAGCAGTTCTACGCTTTTTTTTCAAAATAGCCTCTATTAGAAACATAAAATAAACTTCAAAAAAATATTGCATTATTTTATTCAGTTTAACTATCCTTTCAATTTTAACATAGTATAATCACGCAACTTTTAGGAGGTGCTATGTTAGATATAAATCCGGTACTACTTGTAGCTACTTTGATTGTATTTCTTACTCTTATAGCCGTTCTAAACAGTTGGCTTTACAGACCGTTGTTCGCTTACATGAAGAAGAGAGATGATGACATCAAACGTGACTTAGACAAAGTAGGGAACTATGATGAAGAGATTCGCGAACTTCTTGCTAAGGCCGAATCGACTGTTGTGAAGGCCAAGCTGGATGCGGCGGCTTTAAGAGAAAAAGTTATTGCTGATGCCAAAGAGTTGGCACAAAGCAAGGTAGAGGCTAAAAGAGCTGAGTTGGCAAGTGAATATTTAGAGTTTGAACAATCTCTTGCAAGAACTAAAGAGCAGCTAAGAAGTGAGTTAACGGCTCAAGTCCCGCTCTTTAAAGATGCTGTAAAAGCTAGATTGAGTCAAATATAAGGATCAAATGTGAAGAAAATAGTAGTTTTATCGCTAATGTTGTCATCATTCGCATTTGCTTCTGGTGGTAACGCAGAGACCGATATAGTACAAAGAACTGTTAACTTTTTACTATTTGCCGGTCTTGTATGGTATTTGGTTGCTGAACCTGTTAAGAGCTATTTTGCGGGAAGAACGAATGCGATCGCCGATCAGTTGAAAAAAGCGGAAGAGAAACTAAACGAGTCTATGGCCCTTAAAAAAGAGGCACTAAACAAGATTAGTGAAGCCGAAAAATTTGCTGAAGAGCTTGTAGAGGCTTCTAAACGTGAGAACAAGATTCTTAACGACGGCATTATGGCTCAATGTAACGCAGACTTAGAGAATATGGTAAAGCAACAAGCAGTACTCGTAGAATTTGAAGAGCGCAAAATGGTTCGTAGTGTTGTAGAAGAGGTACTTAACGAAGTATTAAGTCAAAGTGCCGATAGTTTCGATAAAGAGGCTATGGCAAATATTATCTTGAAGAAGGTGGCTTAATGGAAGAGTTAATTGCTAAAAGATACGTAAAAGCATTTAAACAAGATATGGATATCGTATCTTTAGAGAATGCTCAAGAGATTTTTTCTACTCTCGCGCAATCATTTAACGATGTTAGATTCATCTCTATCATTCAAAATCCAGATGTATCGAAAGATCAAAAGAAAAATCTAATATTAGATGCAGTCCGTTCTGCTAATTCTAGTGAAATAAACAATATGATCGCACTTTTGGCAGAACACAATCGTCTTGATGTAATACCGGCAATCGCTGAAGTATTAAGAAAAGATGTGGCCTCTGCAAAAAAAGTCTATCAAGGTTATGTTTATAGTAACGGCGACATAGATAATAGCGTTATCTATAACCTACACTTGGGACTTAGTAAAAAATATGATTCAACAATATTTTTAACATTCGTAAAAAATGATTTTGACGGAATTAAAGTTGATGTTGAAGACTTGGGTATTGAGATCAACTTCTCAAAATCTAGAATAAACAACCAAATAATCGAACATATTGTAAAAGCAATTTAACTTCATGAGAGGAGAAAAGTAGTGGTGGCAAAAATTCAAGCTGATGAAATCAGCTCAATAATTAAAGAGCGTATCAATAACTTTGAGATAAGTGTTGATATTAATGAAACTGGTAAGATCGTTTCTTATTCTGACGGTGTTGCGAAAGTTTATGGATTAAACAACGTAATGGCAGGAGAGATGGTAGAGTTCGAGGATGGGACAAGAGGTCTTGTTCTTAACCTAGAAGAGAGCAGCGTAGGTGTTGTTATCCTTGGTTCTGGTTCTAACCTTCGTGAAGGTATGTCTGTTAAAAGACTTGGTAAACTTCTTCGTGTTCCGGTTGGTGATGCTCTTTTAGGTCGTGTCGTTAATGCACTTGGTGAACCGATAGACGGTAAGGGTCCAATTGAAACAACTGAAACTCGTTTCGTTGAAGAGAAAGCACCTGGAATCATGGCTAGAAAATCAGTACATGAGCCAATGGCAACGGGTATTAAAGCTATTGATGCACTCGTTCCGATCGGACGTGGTCAACGTGAGCTTATCATCGGTGACCGTCAAACAGGTAAGACTACCGTTGCAGTAGATACGATCATTAACCAAAAAGGTAACGGTGTTATCTGTATCTATGTAGCAGTAGGCCAAAAAGAGTCAGCTGTAGCACAAATAGTTCGTCGTTTAGAAGAGCATGGTGCACTTGATTATACTATTGTCGTATCTGCTACAGGTGCTGAGGCTGCTGCGCTTCAATTCCTTGCTCCATATACTGGTGTAACAATGGGTGAATATTTCCGTGACAGCGCGAGACATGGTCTGATCGTTTATGATGATCTATCTAAACATGCGGTTGCTTACCGTGAGATGTCACTTATCCTTCGCCGTCCTCCAGGCCGTGAAGCATACCCGGGGGATGTCTTCTATCTACACTCAAGACTACTTGAGAGAGCTGCAAAGCTTAACGATGAGAACGGCGCAGGTTCATTAACTGCTCTTCCAATCGTTGAGACTCAAGCCGGTGACGTTGCTGCGTATATTCCGACAAACGTTATCTCTATTACAGACGGTCAAATCTTCCTTGAGACTGACCTATTCAACTCGGGTATCCGTCCGGCTATTAACGTCGGTCTTTCAGTGTCTCGTGTTGGTGGTGCTGCTCAAATTAAAGCTACTAAGCAAGTTGCTGGTACTTTACGTCTTGACCTTGCACAATATCGTGAACTTCAAGCGTTTGCTCAGTTCGCATCTGATCTTGACGAAGTTTCACGTAAACAACTTGAGCGTGGACAAAGAATGGTTGAAGTTCTTAAGCAACCACCTTTCTCTCCACTATCTGCAGAGAAACAAGCTATGATCATTTTTGCCGGTAACGAAGGTTACTTAGATGATTTAACTCCATCAACTGTTGTTCGTTTCGAAGCTGAAATGTATCCGTTTGTTGAAGCTTCTTATCCACAAATTTTTGAGAACATCAGAAGTTCATCAAAAATCGACGGTGAGACAGATGCTTTAATGAGAAAAGCACTTGACGAGTTTAAAGCTAGTTTTATAGCGTAATAAGGAAAACTTGATGGCAAACTTGAAAGATATTCAAAGAAAGATTAAGAGCGTTTCAAGCACGCAAAAAACTACGCGTGCAATGAAACTTGTCTCTACTGCAAAGCTTCGCCGTGCAGAAGAGCTTGCTAAACGTTCTCGTCTTTATGCTGAGAAGTTAAATCAGGTTATTGCCGAAATCGCAGGTAGAATTGATTGTCATAAAGTAGGCGGTATCAATAACCGTTTCTTTGCAAAAACAGAAAACCCACAAATGGTTGACGTGATTTTTGTAACGGCTGATAAAGGTCTTTGTGGTGGTTTTAACATCCAGACTATTAAAGCCGTAAAGAAACTGATTGCTGAGTATCAAGCTAAAAATGTAAAAGTTCGCCTTAGAGGTATCGGTAAAAAAGGTGTTGAATATTTTAAATTTAACGAAGTCGAAATGTTTGACGAAGTTATTAATTTAAGTTCAAAACCTGATAAAGTAAGATCTGATGAATTTATTTTAACATCTATTGAAGATTTCAAAGATGGTAAAATTGATGCTTTACATATCGTGTATAACGGATATAAGAGCATGATTACGCAAGAGCTACATGTTACTACCGTTTTACCAGTTGACACTGCAGAATATGATTGTAATAAAACACAACCTCAATCTATGCTTGAAATAGAGGCACAAGATGAAGAGAGGGTGTTAGACTCTTTAATTAGTAAATATGTGAGCTACAACATGTACTACTCACTTATCGACTCTGTTGCTGCAGAGCATAGTGCGCGTATGCAAGCTATGGACACGGCAACAAACAATGCTAAAGAGATGGTTAAATCATTGAAAGTAGAATTTAATAAAGCAAGACAAGCTGCTATTACAACTGAGCTTATAGAGATTATAAGCGGTGTGGAGTCTATGAAATAATGGAGAAAAATATGATAGGTAAAATTAGTCAGGTAATGGGTCCTGTTGTTGATGTTGATTTCGAGGGTTATCTTCCTGTTATTAATGAAGCAATCGAAGTTAATGTTAATGTAGAGGGTAGTCAATTTCGTTTAGTACTTGAAGTTGCTGCACACTTAGGCGATGGACGTGTTAGAACGATCGCTATGGATATGAGCGAAGGTTTAGTACGTGGTATGAACGCTACTGCTACAGGTGCTCCGATTAAAGTACCAGTAGGTGAGAAAGTTCTTGGACGTATCTTTAACGTGATCGGTGAGACAATTGATGATGGTGATCAAGTTACCGATGCACCAATGTGGTCAATTCACCGTGAACCTCCAAAACTTGTTGATCAATCAACTAAGACTGAGATGTTTGAGACAGGTATCAAAGTTGTTGACCTACTTGCTCCATATGCAAAAGGTGGAAAAGTCGGTCTATTCGGTGGTGCCGGTGTAGGTAAAACAGTTATTATTATGGAACTTATCCATAACGTTGCTCACGGGCATGACGGTCTTTCTGTATTCGCAGGTGTTGGTGAAAGAACACGTGAAGGTAATGACCTTTACCACGAAATGAAAGAGTCTAACGTTCTTGACAAAGTTGCTCTGTGCTACGGACAGATGAGTGAGCCACCAGGAGCACGTAACCGTATCGCTCTTACAGGTCTTACAATGGCTGAGTATTTCCGTGATGAGAAGGGTCTTGATGTTCTTATGTTCATCGACAATATCTTCCGTTTCGCTCAATCAGGATCAGAGATGTCGGCACTTCTTGGACGTATCCCTTCGGCTGTTGGTTATCAACCGACACTTGCTCGTGAGATGGGTGCACTTCAAGATCGTATTACATCAACTAAAAACGGTTCAATTACATCTGTTCAAGCTGTTTACGTACCGGCTGACGACTTAACTGACCCGGCTCCGGCTTCCGTATTTGCTCACTTGGATGCAACGACGGTTCTTAACCGTAAAATTGCTGAAAAAGGTATCTATCCTGCAGTTGATCCACTCGATTCAACTTCAAGACTACTTGATCCACAAATATTGGGTGATGAGCACTATACTGTTGCACGTGGTGTACAACAAACACTTCAAAAGTATAAAGACCTTCAAGATATCATCGCGATTCTTGGTATGGATGAGCTTTCTGAAGATGATAAAAAAGTTGTTGAAAGAGCTCGTAAAATCGAGAAATTCCTTTCTCAACCATTCTTCGTTGCAGAGGTATTTACAGGTGCTCCTGGTAAATACGTTGCGCTTGAAGATACTATCAAAGGCTTCAAAGGCATCTTGAACGGCGAGTTTGATCATATGCCAGAGAGTGCATTCTATATGGTTGGTGGAATTGACGAAGCTATCGCAAAAGCTGAGAAAAACAAATAATTCACATCTAATCTAAAGGGACTGAAATGGATAAGTTAAAACTTGAAATCCTAACTCCGAATGGCAAAATCTTCAGCGGTGATGTCATGAGCGTTACTCTTCCCGGTGAGGAAGGGGAGTTCGGTGTTCTTGCTCACCACGCGTCTTTAACAACATTGTTAGATGCCGGTGTCATCGATATCGAAAAAGAGGATAAATCAGTCGAATCAGTTCTGATCAACTGGGGCGTTGTCCAAGTTGATGAAGAGAAAGTTATTGTTTTGGTTGAAGGTGCCGTTGCAATCCGTGGAGAGTCTGAAAGCGCTGTTGTTAAAGCGCTTGAAGATGCTCAAAAACTTATTGCCGACATTGCGGATTCAAATCCTGCAATTGCTGCAGTATCAGCAAGAATTGAATCAGCTGCACATAAACTTCTTTAATAATGACTCACGATCTAATCGATTTTTATCTCAAAAGTCACCCAATTACCTTGGGTGTACTTGTAATACTTTCACTCTATTTTATAACTCTTAATTGGGTTTTCATATACAGATTCCTTTTTCTTAATAGTTGGCTAGAGCGTGAAAACCGCTCATTAGAATCTATGCTTATGGGTGCATCGTCCGTGAGTGAACAATCCTATTTAAGCCATTTTTTAAAATCATCTTCAAATATAAACAAAGAGATTCTTGATCTTGGAATGCTTGCCGCCACTAAAGAGGCTACAAAAGGCTTGTCTATACTCTCTGTCTTTTCATCTACAACACCGTTTATAGGCCTTTTCGGTACAGTCGTATCTATTTTGGACACCTTCAGTCATATCGGTCAAACATCCGGTAGCATGTCAATTATCTCTAGCGGGGTTTCAGATGCACTCGTTGCAACAGCGGCCGGTATATTTGTTGCAATCTTTGCCTATACGTTTCATCAAATTCTTAAAAGAAAATCTTTTGAAGTTATCGGATTTTTGCAAATGCAAAGTGATGCAATCTTAGCCAGAAAAAGTAATATATGATTTATGATTGGGAAGACAAACCGGAGTTAAATATCACTCCATTGGTTGATATTATGTTGGTGCTTTTGGCAATTTTAATGGTCATTGCACCAAATATCGTATATGAAGAGAATATTAAATTGCCGCAAGGCTCTATGACATCTCAATTGGAGAAGATTCCTCCCGTACATATCAAAATTCATAAAGACAAATCTCTGTATATAAATAAAGATAGATTTGACCTTAATGCGTTCGGAGATAACTTTTATCTCTATTCTAGAAAGTTGAACCTTAAAGCAACCGTCTTGATTAGTGCCGATAAATCGCTTGATTACGGACTCGTAATGTCTGTCTTGGCTGCAGTAAAAACAGCCGGTTTTACCGAGGTCTCTTTAGCTACAAATGGATAAAAACGAAACGCTCTTTTATACGAGTGGGTTTTTCTCACTCTTGATTTTTTCATTCTTCATAGTTCTCTTTTTAGAGCTTATGAACTCCTCAAGAATCATCAAGTCATATGGACTTAAAAAAGATGAGTTCATCTCAATATCACTTGAGATGAGTCTCCCTCAACAAAAGAGTTCACCAAAAATTGAGCAAAATGCCAAAACGGTCAAAAAAGAGCAAGTAGATCCCGTTGTAAGTGAAGAGATTAATATCGATAATCTTTTTAGTAACGTCTGGACAAAACAGATTAAAAAAGAGAAGCCTCCGGTTAAAGAGATAGACAATAAGCGTCTTGAAGAGATAAGTAAAAAAATAAGTACAAGTCAACAAAATAGTTCTGAGTCGATTTCACAAAAAATTGAGTCAATACAGTCGTTAAACCAGAGTGAGTCCACCTCTAGTGCCGCAGTGGTTAATGAATATTTGGCTAAAATTCAGGCCATCGTGTACGAGCATTTCTATCCGCCGCAAAACTCGCAAGGTCATAGCGTTAAAGCAATAATTGAGTTAAATGCGCTAGGTAAGGTGCTTGATTTTAGAATTTTGAATTATTCGGGCAACAATCAATTGAATGAAGAGTGTGACAGAGTCAAAGAGAGGCTAAGAACTACTGTTTTTCCTCTGAACCCAGATAATAAAAGCGGTCAATATATCATCATATTGACATCAAAGGAGTAGTATGAAGTTTTTAATGTCCATATTGTTTGTAGCAACATTTTTGTTTTCATCCGATGCGACCATAGAAGTTGTAAAAAAAGTAGATTCACTTCCCACTTTAGCGTTGGAAGACGCGTCTATTCATACGGATAATCTTTTAAAAATGAAGTTTTTTAAAATGCTTGTCGCAGATATGAATGTTATCTCTCTTTTTAATGTAGATAGACACTATAGAAATAATGAATTTGACTCGTTCAAGGTCTTAAATGAGAATAATAGTATGAACTATGTCCTGCGATATAACATATACGAAGATGATAGTAAAAACTTGAATGTTTCGGTAAAACTTATTCAAGATAACAAGACAACTATGATTAAAAACTACAAAATCAGCAATAGTGCGATATATATGTTCGTTTCACATGCCATAGCGTATGATATTAATGAGTTTATGGGCGAAAAATCGGTTGAATGGATGAAGAAAAAAGTCATCTTCTCTAGAATCGTCGGCAATCAAAAGAGCGAACTCGTCATTGCTGACTATACCCTTTCATATCAGCACACTATAATTAGCGGAGGCTTTAATGTCTTTCCGAAATGGGCAGATAAAAATCAACAGGCATTCTATTACACCTCGTTAGACGGCAACAAACCGGTATTGAAATATGTTGATACTCAGACCGGCAGAGTAGAAACGCTCCTCTCATCGGATGGTATGCTGATCTGTTCGGATGTAAGTGAAGACGGTAAAGAGCTGCTGCTAACTATGGCTCCATCGGGGCAGCCTGACGTCTATCTCTATAATGTTCTCTCAAAAAAATATCAAAGATTAACAAAGTATGGCGGAATAGACGTAAATGGGCAGTTCATGGGTAAAGATAAGATCGTTTTCATTTCTGAGCGTTTAGGTTATCCGAACGTATTTTCAAAAAATCTTGTTACGAATGAGGTAGAGCAAATGGTCTATTACGGCAACAGCAACTCTTCGTGTAGCGTTAACGGCGAATATATCGTCTATAAGGCTCGTGAGAGTTCAAACTCATTCTCTAATAATACTTTCAATTTGCATCTAATATCTACGAAAACCGACTTTATCAGAAGATTGACGGCAACGGGAATAAACGAGTTTCCGAGGTTCTCAAAAGACGGTGATGCGATACTCTTTATTAAAAACTATAAGTCTCAAAGCTCAATAGGCATCATCAGGCTGAACCATAACAAGAACTACCTTTTCCCTTTGAGTTACGGTCGTGTACAATCGATGGATTGGTGATTTTGCCGCCGCAAATTTACGTTTTTCTGATACAATGTCAAAATTTTATTTACATAAGGTAGTTAATATGAAAAAGTTGATGCTTTCAAGTGCAGTTGTTGCACTTTTAGTTTTGAGTGGTTGTAGTTCTAAGGATGTTGCGGTGGATGAGACGGCAAATTCTAAAGCTCAAGAAGTTCAAGAAGTTGCACCGGTTCAAACTGAAACTCTAACGGCTACTGAATCAAACGTAATGCAGGAGAATGCAACAAACAGCTCTGATAGTAATGAATTAAACATGGCTAACGCAGAGAAAGAGATGCTTTCTATCTATTTCGATTTCGATAAGTTTCAAATTCGTCCGGATATGAAAGAGAAAGTTTCAACGGATGCAGCAGTAGCAAAAGGCGCCGCTAGTGCATTTGTTATCAAGCTTGAAGGTAATTGTGACGAATGGGGTAGTGATGAGTATAACTTCGCACTTGGTCTCAAACGTGCAGAGAGCGTCAAAAAAGCTCTAGTGGCAGAGGGTGTTGATGCTAACCGTATCACTATGGTAAGTTATGGTGAAAGTAACCCTACATGTAGCGATAAAACACAAGAGTGTTGGTCAAAAAATCGTCGTGTTGACTTCAAACTTCTTCCATAATTAATTTTTTCGTATGAAAAAACTCCTCTTAGCTGCATTATGTGCAGCTATTACCCATCAAAACCTCTATTCTAATGAACCTTCTGCTTTTGGTGCCGGTGATTTAACCAATCCGAACCCTTATGGTCTCACGCCAAATGAGCAAGCTCTCTTAGAGACAAAAAAGAATCTTCAAAAAGTTGTAGTTACCAGTAATAATCAAGCCAATCAGGTAGATTCGTTACGTGAACGTCTGGATGGACTTCAAAGTATCGTTGAAAGCATTGGACGTAAAGCGCAAGAGAATAAAATAGCTCTTGAGCAGTTCAAGCAAGAGAGCTTAAACCTTCAAAAGAATCGTGAAGAGTACGATAAAAGAGTCCAGACCCTTATTGAAAAGAATGCACAAGATATTGAAAAGCTCAATTTGGTTTCAGTGGAACTAAGCAAATTGTTAGATGCAATCAATAAGAACTACATAACTAAAGATGAATTTAACAATCTTGTCGTTGAGCTGAATAATTTTAAATCACTTGTTAGTAAAGAGATTAAATCTTCGGGTTCAGAATCGGCTAGATCAGATCTCGATACGATGAGCAGAGCAGATGTAATGAAAAAAGCAAATGAGTACTACAGCTCTAAAAACTATACCAAATCAATTGAGTACTTTTCCTATTTGATTGAAAAAAACTACAAGCCTGCACAATCACACTACATGATCGGTGAAATGTACTATTATAGAAAAGACTACTCTGATGCGATTGCCTACTATAAAAAAAGTGCTTCACTCTATCAAAAAGCATCTTATATGCCTGTTTTGATGCTGCATACGGCAGTCTCGATGGAAAAAACAGGAGACAAAGAGAATGCAATCAATTTTTACAATGCTGTGATTGCAAAATATTCAGATACCAAAGCGGCTCAAGAAGCAAAGAGGTATCTCGAAGCACTGAAATAAGTAAAGGGCACCTCTAAAAACTCTACGTGCGATTTTAGAAGGAGCAATTTTTACTCTATT
>JACXUD010000135.1 GCA_014764025.1 Campylobacterota bacterium
TACTCAAGATAGATCGCAATACGCTGTTTGAGTTTCTCTGAAGTATCGAGCATCTGTGAATTTTTATACAGAGCGAGCACGAACTCTTTGGCACGGCGTAGCATCTCTGCCGCCTCTTGCGTATATTTTTCATCGTAGTTTGACGCTTGGTCAAAGAGATCGGCCGCGGCTTGGATCATCTCATTCGTGATATAAAGATGCGCCAACTGAACGATAATGGTCGCATTCGATGGATACTGAAGTTTCAGCTTCTCACCCAGCTCGATCGCTTTTTTCGTCTGTTTCGCTTTGGCGAATGCGTTCACGAATGCGATAGAGGTCTTCTCATCCGTCTGAGCGTTATTGAGATAGAAGCTCGCATCTTCAAGAGCGCTTTGATAGAGTTCAAGTGAAATCAGGTAGCCAAAGCGCTGTTTGTAAAAACCATATTCGCCCGCAAATCTTTTTATGGCATGTGAAAGTGTGCTCAATGCTTCGCTGCTTCGGCCTAATCTGAACTCTGCTTCTGCTTTAAGGGCATAGGCCGAAGGCTCGTTCGCGCTCTCGCCCGCAGCTTTTAAGGATGCAAGCACATCCTCGTATTTTTCGAGTTTAAAGCTGTTTTGCGCCATATAAAGATAGACCGACTTATCCTCTTGACCCGCACTTATGGCATGTGAAAAGAGTCTGTTTGCCTCTTCATAACGCTCTTGTTTGGTGGCAATAAGTGCTCCGATGGTGTAATAACGAACAAAGTCGAGGTTTTTGTCTTCGGTATTGACCGCTTTGAACTCCTCGTTTGCACGCCCTAGGTGGCCGTCTTTAAGTAAAAGTGCGGCAAGGGCGAGATGGTCGATCTCATCTGTTTTGCTCTTTTGTGCGGCGTGTAAAAAGAGAGAGATGCTTAGTAGAAGCATTAATATTTTTTTCATAACTACCCTTATTGAAAATCAAATCTGATTTTTTGTTTGACCCACACTTTGACCGCTTCGCCTTTGTAGAGTGCCGGTTTGAACTTCCAGCTCTTCACACCTTGTGTAGCGGACTCTTCAAAGAGACCTTGCGGGTCAGATTCCAAGACCTTCACCTTCTCCACGTTGCCCTCTTTGTCAATGAGCAGATTGAGAAGCACATAGCCTTTGATGCCCATCTTTTTGGCTTGTTTTGGGTACTCTATGGCAGAACGCTGTGAAGCTACGGGTGCCTCATCGACGCTCTCTTCGCTCATAACGACGTTTTTGTCCACATCGCCCAAAAGCGAATCGCCGCCTGTTAAATCCTGCGACATAAACGACTCTAACCCCGTATCGATACCGCTGAGTGAAGAGCTAAGCGTTGGAGCCGGAGTTGCACGCTGCTGCTTTTGGGGTTCAGGTTTTGGCTTGGGTTTTGGTTTAGGTTTTGGCTCTTGTTTGACCACTTTTTGAACATTGAGCTCTGAACTCTCTTTTGTACTCTTTGGCGCAATGATCATAGAATCGCTGTTCATGACAATAACGCTGCTAAAGACGAAAAAGAGACCAAAGAGCATCCATAATGCCGCTTTGAGGTGGTTTTGTAGCGTTTTCACTTACCCGACCTCTTTTTCCGTGGCAACCGCTACATCTTTGGCACCCGCCATACGACACTGATCGACCACTTCGATCAATTTCTCGACGGCGATCGTCTCATCCGTTACGACGAGTACGGATTTTTCGGTAGAGGTGTGAAGCATATCGCGAACTTTTGCTTGGATCGCCCATACCTTTACGGGTTGACCGTCAACATAAGTGTCGCCCGTGTTGTCGATATAGACACGGATCACTTTGCTAGAGGCCTTTTGCGCCGAAGATGCGCCCGGGCGGTTCAGATCAAGCTTCATATCTTTGACGAATGTCGAGCTGACCATAAAGAATATCAACAGGATAAAAACCATGTCGATCAGCGGCGACATATCTACGCTTGCTTCTTCTGTCTTTCTATTTCTAAATCTCATTTTATATTCCTTTATTCATCTTATGCACTTTGCGAGCAAAGCCCCCAAAGCGGCAGGGACAAATTTGTCCCTTGCAACCCCCTAAAGCTACCCCTATCTTTGTGATACGGGAGAAGATGCCTCTTTTTAGATGCCTTCTGAACAGAGCAGGTCTTTGATCTGTTCTAATTCAAGCTCCATCGTGCTTGCTTTTTTATCTAATATTCTTCCGATGATGAGTCCCGGTACTGCCACCACAAGCCCAAGCTGCGTCGTAAAGAGCGCTTGCGAGATACCGCCGGCAATACCGCCGCTTTGACTAAAAAGCTCGGCCGAAGCAAGCGAGTCGAATGTCTCTATCATCCCCACGACCGTCCCCAAAAGTCCTATGAGCGGAGCGACCGCTACGATCGTGCGTACAGTCGTCTTATATCTTTTGAGTTCGACCTTGTATTGATTGAGCGCATCGTCTAGATAGGCTCTGCTTGCAGATGTTTTGCCGCATCTCTCCACGACATGAAGCGCATCCACGATAGCGGTGTCGATAAGACCGCGCGGAGTCGTTCGGATACCTTCGCTATATTTACGCACCAAGTTGCGCACGTTGGCGTTCGAGCCGCGTTTGAGGGCGTGAAAGCGATACCCCATCGTGTACCAAAGAATCACGACACAGATCGCAAGCGGCCACATGACGAAGCCGCCGCTTTGCATATAGCTTAAAAAGCTCTCGAAAAGTTCCATCTTATTTTTGCTTGTTGTATTCGTTAATGATATGGAGTGCCGAGTGTTCCATGTGGTCTTTGACCTTCTCTGCCCAGCCGCCAAGCAAGTTGCCGATCATCAGAATCGGAATAGCCACGATAAGTCCTAGCTCGGTCGTTACAAGCGCGATCGAGATACCGCTAGAGAGAAGTTTCGGGTCACCCGTACCAAACTCGGTGATAATATCAAACGTAGCGATCATACCCGTTACCGTTCCAAGAAGCCCAAGTAGTGGAGCAACCGCCGCAATTACAAGGATCATTGAGCCGAATTTATCGAGTCTGCCGCTCTCATGCAAGATCGCCTCTGAGACGATATCCTCGATATGTTCACGGTCGCGGTCAAGGTTACGGATAGTCGCTTTAAGCACACGCGCAGTCGAGCCCTTTTTGCTTTTAAGGTATTCAAGCGCAGAGTTTGCACCCTCCTCAAGAAGTTTTGCAAGCGTATCTTTTGCCAAAGTATCGGTCGTCGAGCTTGACGCTACTAGGAATACCGAGCGCAGAAGTGCTAATATAACTCCGACTGCACCGAGGATGACGATGACCCATCCGATAACCCCGCCTGAATCGATCACGTCGATAACACTCTTCTCGCGGATATCTTCGATCTCTTTTTGGTCATTCTCAAAGATGAAGATGTTCAGCGGATCGATATTGCCGCCTGTTGCCAAAGCCTTTGCGCTTGCAGCGGCTTCCGGGGCGTTCCATATCTTGAATTTATGCTCGCCCGCAGGTACGAGTGCTGATGCCGTATCGCCGCTGATGCCGTACATTGCGATATTACCTACACGGACGATATCGCCCTCTAACTCGCTGCCGTCTTGTGCGTAGAACTTCCCTTTGGAGACCTCTAGACCGCTGAGTGAAGTAATAAGCTTTTCGCTTTGCGTAAAGATGGTCGAGAGAGCATTTTGATAGTTCTCTTTTGATGCACTCACTTTGATGTTGTACGGTTCAAGCGTCGATGTCGCTTGCATAAGTACCGATTCGATGAGAGCGGTGTCGTCGATCATGATCTGAGAGTGTTGTTGCGAACGATAGAGCTCATCAGAGAGCTTTTCTGCCTCTGCATTTTTAGCCAATACGCTGTTTTGAAGCTTCTCAAGATCGCTTTTTGCATCCGCGATCGAAGCCGCATTGCTCTTGCGGATCTCGTTTAGACGCTTTTGAAGCATCTCTTTTTGAGCTTTGAGGTAAGCAAACTCTTTTGCATAGGCGCGTTCAAGGTCGCTCTCGTTTGCACTGAGTAGTGTGAACGAAAGGGCTAAAAGTAGGGTAAATAGACGTTTCATTATTTGTTCTCCATCATTACAAGGGCGTTAGGCAGTGTGAAATAACCCGTGCGGATCTGTTTTTTAAAGGCATCAAAGAGGGCAAGAATCTGCTCTTTTTGTTCTTTGTTTATCACCTCTTTGTAACCCCATCCGTTGCCCTCTTTGACAACATAACCCACTTCGTCGTTTGGAGTTTTAAAGTACATCATCACCGTTCCCACACGTGCGACCTCTGCGAGTCTCTCTTGACCATTTAGAGTAATAGTCTGTTTAAAGAGACCGTTCTCTTTAGTCATGCGAAGTGCGTCGGTGTAGGCATTCCACACGAGTGCCAAACCTTTTTGCGGCGATACGAGGTCTTGTTCGATCTGCGTTTTGATGTTTTTAAGATCCTCTAAGCGCTCTGATTTTTTAAAGTCGATTGAGTCTTGGATATTTTTATTAAGCAGCGTAATAGCGTAGAGAAGGATCGGTTTAAGACCCTCCGTGCTTTTAGAGGCATCAACGATCTCTTTGCGGACTTTTGAGAGCTCTTGCTCTATCTGTTTGATGCGAAGCTCCTCTTTTGCAATTACCGCTTCAAGGTCATCTTTTTGGCGTAAAAGAGATTTGATAGATGATCTATAACTCTCTTTCTCTTCAGAGATACTCGTATCAAGCTGTTCAACATCTGCACGAAGTTTCATGAGTGACTCTGCAAGATTCACCGAATTCGCACAGAGCGTGCTAGTAGTAAGAAGCGTTACGAGTGCTAGGCTAAGTGTTGTTTTAGACATGGGCTCCCCATATAGTTAAGATGCCGCAATGATAGAAAAATCGGATTACTTTTGAGTTACGCAAAAGTTACAAGACGGTGACAGTGTGAAACAAAAGGGAAAGAGGGAAAAAGGGTTAGGGGATGAAAAGCCTTGAGAGGCTTTTCAAAGAGAGATTATTCGTATGTTGCGTCGTTTGCAGTCAATCTAGTGTCAGCGTCAGTAGCGCCTGCACCGTCAGTTTTGAGCTTTGCAGATACTCTTACGTCTTTGAACGCGATAGCAGAGCTTTGTGCA
>JACXUD010000020.1 GCA_014764025.1 Campylobacterota bacterium
TACATTAACTCTTTAGATAATCCCGATGACATTCCCGTCGTTATCACGGATATTGAGATGCCGGAGATGTCAGGTTTTACGGTTATCAAGACGCTCCGAGCTAACAATGCGACCAAAAACATACCGATAATCGTCAACAGCTCCATGACGGGCGACAACAACAAACGCGAAGCAGAGCTGCTAGGGGCAGACGGCTTTATCGACAAAACAAAGAGCCATAATATTATTCCGCTAATCATCTCCGTTATGGAGCAGTAGGCAACTGCTTTCTTTTTGGCATGTGAAAAGAGCAAACAAAACGCCCTAGACGCTCTAGCTTGTTTTGCTTGGCAAGGTGTGTAATATCAGTAAATCAAAAAGGATCTCTCTAAAAAGAGAGTTAATTTGGAAGACTCCGCTCCTTTAAAGGGGAGCGGAGTTGAATACTCTATTGGAAGATAGAGATCAAGATACCGGCCGCAACGGCTGAACCGATAACACCTGCGACGTTTGGTCCCATCGCATGCATCAAAAGCATGTTTGTTCTGTCGTACTCCATACCTACTTTATTCGATACGCGAGCTGCCATAGGAACAGCAGATACCCCTGCAGAACCGATAAGCGGGTTGATCTTATTACCCGGGAAGAGGTT
Organism: Campylobacterota bacterium; assembly: GCA_014764025.1. Lineage (GTDB taxonomy): Bacteria > Campylobacterota > Campylobacteria > Campylobacterales > Sulfurimonadaceae > JACXUD01. Next base: position 632 of record JACXUD010000020.1, read on the forward strand.
CATGATTTTTGCCATGATAACACCCGCAGCAGTACCAACAGAGAATGCCACGATACCAAGGGCTAAGATAGCCAAAGTCTCTGGAACCAAGAATTGATCTGCTGCAAGTTTAGAACCGACCGCAAGACCCAAGAAGATCGTTACGATATTAATAAGTGCATTTTGCATCGTATCACTTAGACGATCGACAACACCGGACTCTTTCAAGAAGTTACCGAACATAAATGCACCTATCAGTGGGGTCGCGTCCGGTAGAATCAAAATAGCAAGTACAAGAACCATGATCGGGAAAGCAAGCTTTTCGGCACGAGAGACGTGGCGAAGTGTACTCATCTTGATTCTTCTCTCCGCATCATTTGTTAATGCTTTCATTATCGGCGGCTGAATAATAGGTACCATCGCCATATATGAGTATGAAGCAACCGCAATAGCTCCAAGAAGTTCAGGTGCCAACTGCGTAGCGATAAAGATCGATGTCGGGCCATCAGCACCACCGATGATCGCAACAGCAGATGATTGTTGCAACGTAAAGTTAAATATATCCGTATATTGTGAAAGTGTTACGGCACCGACAAGTGTACCGAATATACCAAACTGTGCAGCACCACCTAGAAGCGCCGTTTTAGGGTTAGAGAGAAGCGGACCGAAATCTGTCATCGCTCCGACACCCATAAAGATAAGGATAGGGAAAAGCTGATTTGAGAGACCCATATGGTAGATGATACCCAAGAATCCATTCTCACCTGCAATGCCTGCAACAGGGATATTCGCCAAGAGCCCGCCGAATGCGATCGGCAAAAGCAGAAGCGGTTCAAAGCCCTTTTTGATCGCCAACCAAAAAAGAAGGAATGTAACAAGAATCATGATGACACGGCCCCATGATTTATGGAAGTCACTCATTGTATGCCCGTGGGCATTTAGCTCATTTGGATTTGGATTGATAAGAGCATTCATACCCGTTGAGTGTAAAAAGTTCTCGATCATATGCATAAACGGTTTAGGCTCATATGACTCGGCTTTTTGAGCTTGTTCACTATTCACATTCTGCACTGCATCATTTGCAAAGAGGCTCACGGAGCCCATAAGCATCAAGAGCGCCAGAAATTTAATTACGAAACTTTTCATCAATTATCCTAAAATCGCTACGACTTGACCTTCAACTACTTTGTCGTTTGTCGCAACATTGATAGATTTTACCACACCGCCGCGAGGTGCAACGATATCGATCTCCATTTTCATAGACTCAAGAATCATGATTACATCACCCTCAGCAACGCTTTGACCCGGATTTGCAACTATTTTCCATACTGCGCCCGGAAGAAGTGCTTTGATAGAGACATCGTTTCCACCCGCTTTTGGAGCAGATGTTTGAGCACTTTCGCCATTTACTGCCGTTACTTGAATATCTGCATTGCCCTCAGCAACTTGAACACTAAACTTTTGACCATCTACTACGACTGTATAACTACCTGCTGCCATATTACTGCTTCCCTCTTCTTTTTTCATTGTTGATAATTTTCTAACGTTTACTTCTGCCTCACCTTTTAAGAAAGTGATACCCTTTTCACCGCAAGCCGCCGCGATGAAGATGTTCTCTTCAGTCGTCTCTATGCCCTCTTCCTCAAGCTTTTTTGTCCAGTGAGCAAGAGATTTCGTCTCATCTGCATCAGCTAAGTCAAGCGCTTTTTCTGTTGTAGGTGCTAAATTCAACTTCTCTGAAGCGATCTTTACGACTTCCGGATCCGGAGCGACCGGAGTCTTTCCGAAATATCCAAGAACCATCTTTCCATATCCCGGAGCGATAGCTTTCCACGGACCTTGCATTACGTTGTTGAGTGCTTGCTGGAAATAGAATTGTGAAACAGGAGTTACGGATGTACCGTAACCGCCTTTTTCAACTACCTCGCGCATTGCAAGAATAACTTCAGGGAAACGATCTAAAATATTATTGTCACGCATCATCTGCGTATTTGCCGTCAAGGCACCGCCCGGCATAGGCGAGAATGGAATAAGCGGAGAGACCATAGTCGCTTCAGGCGGCATAAAGTAGTCGCTCAAGCAGTTCTCTAGCTCTTTTTCATATGCAAGGATCTTATCGATCTCTAGACCGCCAAGGTCAAAATCACTTCCTTTTGTCGCATGAAGCATCGTAAGGATATCAGGTTGGCTTGTTCCGCCTGAAACAGGCGCGGCTGCCATATCGATACCGTCGATTCCCGCATCAAGTGCGGCAAGATAACATGCAACGGAGACACCGGCAGTCTCATGCGTATGAAGACGTAAGTGTGTACCCTCAGGTACTAAACGGCGAGCCATTTTGATAGTCTCATAGACTTTTTTCGGGCTGCTTGTCCCGCTTGCGTCTTTAAAACAGATTGAAGAGTACGGGATACCGCTATCAAGAATTTCACGAAGAGTCTTTTCGTAAAATGCAACGTCATGAGCTCCATGACACCCCGGAGGAAGATCCATCATCGTAACGACCACTTCGTGCTTCAGTCCGTGGTGTACGATTCGCTCACCCGAGTATTTGAGATTTTCAACATCGTTGAGCGCATCGAAGTTACGGATTGTCGTCGTACCGTGTTTTTTGAACATCTTTGCATGAAGATCGATAAGCTCTTTGCTACCCGTATCAAGCATAACGGTGTTAACACCGCGTGCAAGCGTTTGAAGGTTCGCATCAGGACCTACGATAGCGCGGAATCTATCCATCATTTTGAATGCGTCTTCATTTAAATAGAAGTAAAGTGATTGAAAACGTGCACCGCCCCCAAATTCGAAGTGAGTTATCCCTGCATGCTTTGCAGCCTCTACCGCCGGGAAAAAATCCTCCATTAGAACACGACCGCCAAATACCGATTGGAAACCGTCTCTAAAAGTTGTATCCATAATGTCTATAAATTTCTTAGCCATATTTATCCTTAACTTTGTCTATGGTGCATGATTGCAGCCGTGATAGCAGCAACTATCTTTTTTTGATCGTTTTGATTCGTAGATTTCGGTGTCGATGACTCTTCACGTCTTGGTTCAGGAAAGTATTTATGCGTCACGGCAGCAAGAATGTTCATACAAACAATCATCAGCGCTAGAAACAAAAATACCGCACCCATACCAAGGAGCATGAACTTGACACCCTCGACGACGAGGTTAGTCTCCATGATGTACCCTTGCATATGTATATTTTCGCCGCCTAGTATAGTGTAAAGATGTTTAAAGAACATTTTAATCATACAAGCTAATTTTGCATGTTACGAATATGTTACTTTCAGAGTTTATAATTTCCCAAAAACAAAGGAAACCCAAGTGAATTCATCGGTAAAACTGTTTAAAAAAATTGCTATCTATGAGGGTTGGTCATATATTATTTTGCTCTTTATCGCCATGCCCTTAAAGTATCTCTTCGGGTACCCTATCGCCGTAAAAATAGCGGGTATGACGCACGGTATCTTGTTTATTCTCTTTTGCTGGTATCAATTCGAAGCCTACACGCAAACAAGATGGAGCCATAGAGAGAACCTCCTCTTTTTCATCTCCTCGTTGATCCCGTTTGGAACCTTTTTCATCAAATCGAAACTAGAAAAGTATGAGTTGCAGTAGTTAAGGGCACCTCTAAAAACTCTACGTGCGATTTTAGAGGTGCCCTTAAGTAATATTAGAGCCTTGAGAAGATAGAATTTCAATCACATTACACAAAAAGGTAACACGGATGATTGCCGGGATACACGAACAAGACCTCGTTGCATATATGATCTTCGGTCTAATAATGAACTTTCTCTTCTCTATACTTTTTGGTCTTTACTTAAGCAAAAATATCGGCATGGATGAGATGATACGCTCCAAAGGGGATAAAGAGCAGTCTTTGTGGGTAAGCCTGAGCCTCTTTATTCCGTTTGCCAAGATGGCTATCACACTCTACCGCGTGGCCATATTGCAGATATACTTCCTCAACCGCGGCTATACGCACAAAGAGTTTTGGGTCTATATGACCCATGAAGAGAAGTAGTTTAGCTTCTCTCCAACCTCTTCATAATCCTTCTCTCTATTGCATAAGAGACCCCGAACATTATCATATAGCTCATGACCAGCGACACGATTATGGATATGATACTTTGGGAATAGAAGGTATATATGCTATAAAAGAGCACGATTATAGAGACTATACCGATAAGACGGATCAAAAGCGCACTCATAAAGGCTCCGCTGGCTTTAATGAAAGCCACCTGATAGGCATTGAGAATCAAAAAGATAAAGAAAAATGAGAGATGCTTGACCATTAATGCCGCCCCGGCATACTCTTGAGAGAAGAGTATGCCGATGATCTCATCCCCTGCCAATAGCGAGATTACGATAAAGAGGCCGCTTACGATAAAAGCAAATCTTAAAATCCAATTTTTCAGACTTTTTATCTTTTGGATCTCCTTATCTCTGTAAAGTTTTGAGAGCTCCGGCAGCACAAAACGAAAGATCGGAAAGACAAAAAGCATAACCATATATGAAAAGATCGGCTTTGTAACGACCTGAAAATCACCCAGCTCATCTAGCGAATAGTAGTGCATGATGAAAAAGACGACTAGATAGAGCAGTACGATACCCGAACCGAACTCTATCGTAGAAATGACTGAGTTCTTAATGAACTCTATCTCTTTTGCCTCAAGTTTGGGTCTGGCAAAAGAGATGGTCGGGAAGAATCTGCGTTTCATGATGTAGGTGTAAAAAGCGACCATCAAAGAGCTCATGATCGTCGCAATGAATAGAGGCTGGATACCTCTTGTCTGAGCAATAAAATAGGCGATGCAGAACCATATAAGCAAAAAGAGCGGCTCGATCAGTGCGACTATGTTCATGACGTTATAGAGGCGATACATCGCGATGAGATTTGAAAAGTAGAGCACCAAACTCATCGATATAAGTGTGGCCACCAAATACCAGTAGTGTATATCCACACCCATCTTATGTTTTAAAAACGGAATGACGAGTCCCCAAACGGCTAAAATGACGACAAGCAAGGCACCTCGAAAGATATTGATGATATTCTGCGCATTTTGAAATTGTGAAAATGCCACCACCATCGATGAGCGAAACCCTACAAGAACCAAAAGCGTTAGAGTGAATACGTCGATCGTCGTAAAGTAGAGTGCTAGGAGCTCTTTTGCAATAAGATGCGATATTAAGATTTTAAACGAAAAATTGAGTGCGATCCCCAATAAACTCACTAAAATGCTATGATAAAAAGCTCTCTTCACGGCATCTCCTTATATAGTTCATAGATACATGATTTCAGCACGTCGTCACTCCAGAAACCGGCTCTTTTGCTTTGTGCACGCCTTTGACTCTCTTCGAAGAGCGATTGAAACTCCTTGTCTTGAAAATTGATCTCTATTATCGCTAATCCATTCTCTAAAAGCATTTGCGAGAGTGTCTTTTGTCCGCTCGCATAGAGAGCGCACCCCTTCTCTTTGAACTCAAGATGATACCCCTGCTCTACAGATAGAAGGTTGCGCGTAAAGTCTTTGGAGTCGGGATCGGCACGATAGAAACTCTGCAGACGCTCTTTACAGACCGAATTGACATTGGCGTTGTCCAAAAGCTTATCTAACGCTATGACGCCGTAAGGCCTACAATGAAAATGGTAGTTTTGAACTCGAAACTCCAGAAAATAGTTATTATAGATCGAGTGGAGAAGTGCAATAGACGGTTCATTCGCATAGAGCCTTAGAGAGATAAAAAGTATAGAAAGTACGGAGAATTTGCTCATAAAGGGATTTTATCATCTTCGTGATATAATTGGGATTATTTCAAGAGGGTAGGCAATGGATGATTTCAAATTAAAGTTAGTTCTGTCGCTGCTTGGCGGGGTTCTATTCTCTTTTGTCTTCATTTTGCTTGCTCTTGCCATTCCGATCAAAGAGAGAGAGACGGAGATTATTAAAAAACCTAAGACTGCGCTTGAGAAGGTCTCTGAATCGGCACGAAACCGATAAGATAAAGTGCTAATAAAAATCGATTTTTTAAAGAGAGTGTTTTATCTCGAGAAGTTTTTTGGCATCATACCCTTTTGTTGGGTTCAGCCTTACTGCACACGCCTCAAGCGCATCTAGGCAGTGTTTCATATGTTCGATATCGTCACTTTTGTGCAGCTCTTTGAGTAGCGTTATGCCGTCGTTTATTCTTAGATTTTTGGCGACGCCGAGGTTTTTATGAGCAAGGTCGCGAAGCTTGCCGTAATCGATAGGAACACCGAGTCGTTCCGCTTTTTCAAGTTCGCCAAGCAGAAGTTCGAAATGGGGTTTTGTTCGGATAATCTGTGCGATATAGTCATCGATAAGCTGCCAGACAAGCTCATCGTCAAGCCCGAGCTCCTCTGTAGCCTGTGCAACGCTATAGGTATAGTCGTAGTAATCCAAACCTTTGAGTGAGGATTTGGAGAGATCGCGATTGACTCTATCCATTCGCTTGGCGAGTGACTCGATCTCCTCCTCTTTTGACAATGAGCGTTTAAAACCTAATTTCTCTAACATACTGAGAATATAGCATAAAAAAAGTCTCTTGATTCAAAAAAGTTATATTTTATGAGAAGCTTTCAAGTATGAGTGCTACAAAGTGACTCATACTTGATAAAAATGTAATTAGAGGGCTTTTGCCATGATGCGATTTAGACGTGTGATAAAACCTGCCGTATCCTCTATCTCACGGCCATCAAAGAGTTTTGCCTGATCAAGCAGCACATGCGCGGCATCTGCGATGAGGTTTTGATCGGCAGACTCTTTAAGTTTGATGATAAGCTCGTGTTTCGGGTTGATCTGAAGTACCGGTTTTGGCATCTCATGACCACTCTGTCCCATCTGTTTCATCATCTGAGCCATCATATATGCCGGATCCTCTTTGTCGTCTTTGAGTGCTACCGGAGAGTCTGTAAGGTCAAATGTGGTCTCGATCGATTTTACCTCATCGCCGAGAATATCTTTAAACTCTTTTGTGAGTCCTTCGTAGTCTTTAGCGATATCCTCTTTTGCTTTTTTATCATCTTCGGACTCATCAAATTTTGCTTCGCTTACAGGGATGAGTTTATACTCTTTATACTCACGAACCATCGGGAAGATGATCGTATCGACCTCTTCGTTGAGCACAAGCACGTCGATACCTTTAGCTTTGAAGCGCTCCAGCGACGGTGATGATTTGAGCATAGAGAGCGACGCTTTGCCCGTAATGTAGTAGATCTCTTTTTTATTCTCGTCAACCGTTTTCACGAACTCTTCGATCGTCGTCTTTTCAACCCCGTTGAGTGTGTTGAACTGTAGAAGCTCTAATATCTTCTCACGGTTTGCGAAGTCGTTGTAAAGACCCTCTTTAAGCACATTGCCGAACTCTGCATAGAACTTGTCGTACTTCTCTTTGTCGTTTTTCATCATCTTGCCGAGTTCGCCGAGCACTTTTTTAACCGAAGCGTTCTTGATCTTCGCCATGATGGCGTTGTTTTGCAGGATCTCGCGGCTTACGTTAAGCGGCAGGTCTTTAGAGTCGATCACGCCGCGCAAGAAACGAAGGTATGTCGGCATAAGCTCTTTTTCGTCATCCGTGATGAATACGCGGTTGATATAGAGTTTGATGCCCGCTTGGTAATCCACACGGTACAAATCCATCGGCGCTTTGCTTGGAATATAAAAGAGTGTCGTGTACTCTAGCGCACCCTCTGCTTTGTTGTGCATCCATGCAAGCGGCTCTTCGGATGAGTGGGCGATCGAGCTGTAGAAGTCTTTATACTCCTCGTCTTTAATCTCGCTTTTAGAGATCGTCCAGAGTGCGTTGGCTTTATTGATCTGCACATTCTCTATCTCCGTTTTACTCGGCTCTGTTTCGTTGCCATCATCATCTCTTTTGGCAGGGATGAACTTCTCTTTGTCCATGAAGATCGGGAACGGGATGTGGTTCGAGTATTTTTTGATGATCTCTTGGACACGGTAAGCCTCTAAGAACTCCTCATCGTCTGCATTAAGATGCATCGTGATCGTCGTACCGTGCCCCTCTGCCGCCGCACTCTCGATCTCAAACTCGCCGTCACCGCTGCTGATCCATTTGAATGCCTTATCCTCACCTGCTTTTTGCGTCGTCACCTCAACTTTGTGAGCCACCATGAAACAGGCATAAAAACCGACCCCGAACTGACCGATAAGGCGTGAGTCTTTTTTCTGATCGCCGCTTAGATTCTCTAGAAACGCCTTTGTACCCGACTTTGCGATGGTACCGAGGTTGTTCATCAAGTCCTCTTCGTTCATACCGATGCCCGTGTCTTTGATGGTAAGCGTCTTTGCCTCTTTGTTAGCCACGATATCGATACGCGGAGCGAATGTTACGTTTTTATAGTTATCGTCTGTAAGTACAAGCATATTCAACTTATCAAGAGCATCCGATGCGTTAGAAACAAGCTCACGGAGGAAAATCTCTTTGTTTGAATAGAGTGAGTGAATCATCAAGTGAAGAATCTGTTTTGCTTCTGTTTGAAACTGATGTTTTGCCATTATCGGCTCCTTTTGGTAAATGAATTTAAATTTCGGCGGGTAGTTTAGCAAAAAAACGGTTAATAATTACAAATCAAATCAACTTTATTTAGTCTATATGACTCAACTTATTTTAGTCATATACGATTTATAAATTTTTTTGCTACACTTTCACATGCAAAATGAAATCATAGAACTTATCGAACCCACCCCAAAACTGCTTACGAAAAGATGCAGACTCCTTTCACATGCCATAACTGTAGGGCTCAAATCGATCACGCCGCTCTTTGGGCTTGGCGGATGGTACTATTTCGATTATACCATCGCATTTTTTTCACTTCTGCTCGGGTTTATAATCAGCAGTATCGTTCGCGCCAAGCTGCGAAACAGCGCTATTCCGCTCAAACAGCATGAGTACAACTACACGGATGCCGCCATAGCGACATGGTACGCGGCCAAGTTTCTCTGCTATAAGACCCCTACTTCACAAACCAAAGAGATCGTAACAGAGTAATGCGGCGATCTTGCGGGTAGTTGAACTTAAACTCCGCCTCTTTTAAGTAAAAAGCGAACTTCTCCGCTTCTACGCCCTTAAAGTGTTTCATAAAAGACTCAAAGAACTCCCAAAAATCGGTAATGGTATTTTTGGCATGTGAGAGTTTGGCAATGTGTGATCGGCGCATAAAGGAGTTGATGCCTCTATCCGCCTCTTCACCATAGAAGCGTTTGAGTGAAGGGAGCAGATAGTTATAGACTTTTTGGTCGATGCAAAAGGTTATGAAGTTAAACGCCTCTTTGCTTTGACCGGCTCGCTTGTTGGGGATGTATATATACTCTTCAAACTCCTTGGCTTTAGAGATATCCTCATTGAAGCTCTGCATAATGAGCAGGCGAAGGCGTCGGTAGCGTTCAAAGACCTTCGCGTAGGTGACTTCAAGCTCTTTTGCGAGCTCATTGGCGCTCTTGTTTTGGCAAAAACCCTCTATGACAGCCTCATCGAAAGCCGCTTTTTTAAGACTATATTTTTTTGCACATCTTGAGCATTTGGCATGTGAATTTGCCAAGGCATAGAGCCTCCCGCCGCAGTAGTGGCAAATATTATGTTCATTTTTCATATAAGAAACAACTTTTTTTAGAGCCATTTTATCATACCCTTTGCATAATCTCCACCATGAAACAGATCATTTTGCCTCTTCTTATTACGACATTGACGCTTCAAGCCCACGATATCTGGATCGATGATGCGCAAAAGATCATCTACGGTCATATCAAAGAGAGTAGTGAAGATTCACATGCCAAGAACAGAGTCATTGAAAAAAGTGAACTTTTAAGTTTCACATGCCAAAAGCTCTCTTCACATGCCAAAAACTGCGACTCAATTTTTGTAGAACTCAAGCCGGCCTACTATACAAAAACTCCCTACGGAACGAAAAACACCCCTAAAAACGAGACTGCAATGGCGCTCTCATCGCACCTCAGCCATGAGTCCGTGAAGCGGATTGACACGCAAGAGGGGCTAAAGCCCCATAAAAAAGGGCTTGAGCTCACGCTTGAAAATTCGCTAGATTCGCTGCGAATGGGCGATAAACTCAGAGTCGTCGTGCTTGAAGAGGGCAATCCAAAAGCGGGGGTTACGGTCGCTTATGACGATAAAAGCATCGGCATTAGCGATGAGAACGGCCATGTGAACATCAAGATCCGCCATGCAGGCCTACAGATGATCCGAGCATCCTACACCCAAAAGAGCGACGGAGTGAAGTGTGACGAGATCATATACTCTACAACCCTCAATATCACGGTGCATGAATGAAAACGCTCTTTTTACTCACTTTTTTTCTGTTCAACCTCCTTGCCCACGACCTTAGCCATACAATTTCACATGCCAAAAGCGTAGCGGTCTCTTTTAGTTTTGCAACCAATGAGGACTTTGCCTATCAAAGCTATGAGATCTATGCACCGGGCAATGAGCAGATACCCTTTAGCGTCGGCAGAACGGACGCTCTCTCTCGCGCTGTTTTCATCCCGAACCAAAAGGGCGAGTGGCTATTGAAGGTCTTTAGCGAAGAGGGCCACGGCAAGATCGTGAAACTCGATATAGACGAGGATATGAGGCTCACGACCCAAATGCAGATACCCAAATGGCTCAAGATATACAGCGGTCTTATCACCATCTTTTTGCTCTTCGCACTACTTTTCATCTATAAACAAAGTAAACAGCAATGAAAAAAACCCTTCCATCTCTGCTTTTGATAGCATCATCGCTTTTCGCCCACCACGGTGTCCCTTCGCTGAGCGTTGCGGGCGTTGAGGGCCCCGGAGCTCCGCTAGAGACCACATCGAGCACGACCCTGCCCGAGGATAGCTTCCTCTTTTACGCCAAGCTCGATCACACCAAATACACGACCTACACCCCAATGCGCGACGGTGAAGGCGAGCGAAGCGAATACTTCATCTACGGCCTTGGATACGGTTTTGACTCCGCCTTTAGCGCCTACATCTTCGTGCCCTACTACACCAAAGCCCAAGACGACGCCTTTATAACGTCAGACTTTCATGATATCTCTATCCAAGGGGTGCTTGGTTTTAAGTTTGACGAGGGCTTCAGACTCACGCCAAAGAGCGAGTCGCTTGACGATATGGAGGATTGGCACTTCGCCGCGTCGCTCAACATCACTCTGCCTACGGGCAATGCTAATAAGACCGATGCAACGGGTGCACTTATAGACCCCGGAATGCAGAGCGGCTTCGGCAAGCCATCGTTCATGGCAGACTTAAGTGCAACGAAGTGGTTCGGCAACGAATTCACCTTTGTGAGCGACATCTCCTACAACACCTTTGTAGAGAACCGCTATTTTGACGGTACGACGATGAAGTTCGGTGATGAGATCCGTCTCAACGCCGCAATTGCCTATAAAGTTTTCGGCAATGCCGAGAAAAAAGTGCGTCTTGATCTCAATTTTGAGGCGAACTACCTCTATCTAGGGCGTGACGTCGAGAACGGCGTGGCCGCTACTGCGACGGGCGGCGAGATTCTCTACCTCACCCCAAGCGCAAGACTCTTTTACAAAAGCAGTTCGCTCGCCTTTGGCCTCAAGCTTCCCTCTTGGACACAGCTCAACGAAGCCGACCAGCAGCAAGGTGCGGAGGGCAAAGAGAAGTACCGCGCTATCATCACCTTCTCTTCGCTCTTTTAAAGGTTTAAGATGCACATACCCGATGGATTCATCTCGCCGCAGACCTATCTGCCCGCTTTTGGCCTCAGCGCGATCTTGGTCTATGCCGCCGCCAAGCGTACCGCCTTTGAGGTTGAGCGCATCCCCTTCATTGCAGGCTTAAGTGCGCTCTCTTTTATCTTGATGTTCATCACGATCCCCATACTCGGCGGCACATCGGTGCATCTTATCGGAGTTGCGCTCATGAGCGTGCTCTTTGGCCCTTGGATGGGTTTTATTACTCTTTCGCTCGTGCTCACGCTTCAGGCCTTTTTGCTGGGGGACGGCGGTGTCACCTCGTTGCCGATCAATATCATCGCCATGGCCTTTTTTGGAAGCTTTAGCGCACACTACGCATACAGACTCCTTCATACTCGCTTCCCGAAGAGTGCTCTTTTTGCGGCGGGCTATGCTAGCATTCTCATTCCATCCATCATCATCGCCTTTGCGCTTGGGATCCAGCCGCTTATCGCCTCAGATGCCGGCAAACCCCTCTACTTCCCGTTCGGGCTGGATGTTACCTTGGTCGCCGTGATAGCGCCCAATCTGCTTGTGGGAGCTCTTGAGGGGAGTTTAACGCTCATGATAGTCGGATTTTTGCACAAACACTTCAAAGGGCTTTTCATTGAAAACTAAACTCTATGCCCTCTTCTATCTGCTCACGCTCATCGCGATATCCCTTATACACTCGCCTCTTATTCTGCTAATGCTATTTGCACTCATCTTTTTTATAGCAAAAGGGGCAAGATGGCATATCCTAAAACGCGCGCTCTTTGTCATTCTCTTTTTTAATGGAGCTATCACCCTGGGCTACCTGCTCTATGGCCTCTTTGCACCGACGCATCCCGAGTCGCTCTGGCTCATCAATATCCGCTCTTTAACGCTCACCTATCTCACCTTCACCTTTTTGCACTTCGTCGATCTGCATCAACTCTTTGCCTTCTCAAAGAAGAGCGCGATGTTCTACGCCTTTACCTTTGCGCAGATAAAGATGCTAGAAAAGCTCTTTTTGGACTACAAAGATGGAATCAAAAGCCGTTCGAACTCCATCTTTAGCGCACTCAAATCTTCGCAGCTCGAATCGCTGATGGTGATGCTTTTCGGTACAATGCTTCACAAAAGCGACGAACAGACCAAAGCGCTTCGCTCGCGGGGGTTCTTCGATGATTGAATGCAAAAATATCGGCTACAGCTACACAGACTATGCGCTCAATAAAAAAGAGCTCTTTAAAGATCTCTCATTTTCAATCGCTAAAGATGAAAAAGTGCTTCTATTGGGTGTGAACGGGTGCGGAAAATCGACGCTGCTCAAACTCCTCAACGCCCTTATCACGCCATCAAGCGGTCAATACCTCTTTGAGGGGGAGCAAGTCGATAAGAGCTACTTAAAATCACATGCCAAAACTTTTCGCAAACGTGTCGTACTGGGGATGCAAGACCCATCCACCATGCTCTTCAACCCCACCGTCTATGATGAGATCGCCTTTGGTCTGCGCCATTTTGGTTTTGAGAGCGTCGATGAGCGTGTGCATCACTACGCCTCGCTCTTTGGGGTGGAGAAGATTTTAAAAGAGTCCCCGCTCAAGCTCAGCGGCGGACAGAAACAAAAGGTGCTGCTTGCCTCACTGCTATGCCTAGAGCCCGAGGTACTGCTGCTCGATGAGCCCACCGCCCATCTTGACCCGCTCACGACTGGATGGCTGGTGGAGTTTTTAGAGGAGCTCAAGGTCACTTCGCTTATCGCCACACACAACCTCAGCCTCGGGCGTGAACTGGCTACTCGCGCGATCGTACTCGGCGAGGGAGAGGGAATCATCTATGATGGAGGGGTCGATACTCTTTTAGATGACACAGAGACTCTCTTAAAAGCCAAACTGCTCCACAGACACAAACACACCCATAACGGCGTCGAGCATAGCCACTATCACATGCACTCTTGGAACTAATCCTCTACCACCCAGAGATGACTGTACCAGTACCATCCGCCATTCTCGGCTTTTGCCGTGCAGGTGTAGCGGTCTCGCGGAGGCTTGAGCTTTGTTTTTGATTTGACCGCGTAGCTCATACTACCTTGCTTTTGCACCTCCAGCGGCTCTCCAAGGCTGTCATAACATCCAAAACCTCTAATCTCTTTTTTCAATTCGATTATAAGCAGCGGCGGATTGGCGGCATGTGAAACCCTATGCTTCTTATCCGAGAGGTGCGCGATCGGCATGTGACGTGTTGCAAGTTTTAGCTTAAAATCCTCCATATCGGCGAACCTCTGCGATATCGCAAATCGGGGGATTGCAAGCATATCACCCTCGCTGCTTGCAGCACCCGACGTCTGTGCCATGCAGTAGTAGCCTAGCTCATGCAGCACCATTTTGAGCTTTTCATCGAATTCGCCGAAGGGGTAAGAGAATATCTTCGGGTCGGTATTTCTCCTCTCGCCAAGCTCGCTTTGAAGCCTCTTTTGCGCATCTCTCACTTCTGCACTCACGCGGCTTCTCCACAGCGCGTCATCTTCGCCCTTTTTTTGCAGCAGGTTCTCATGCGTGGCCGAGTGGTTTGCAAACTCCACCCCCTCTGCTTGCATTCTCCTCATCTCATCCCAAGTCAGAAAATTCTTAGAAGCGTTGTCGTGTGCGGATGGATTGACAAAGACGGTGTAGGGGTAACCATAACGTTTTAAGAGCGGGTGTGCATTAGTGAGGATCGTCTTGTACCCATCATCCACCGTGATCGCCACACTCTTTGGCGGGAGCGGGCTTTTCGCCTCAAACGCCTTTAATATCCGGCTCAGAGGCAAAACATGGTAACCGCCGCTTTGAAGATGCTCCAGCTGAGCCTTAAACTGCTCGATCTTTATATTGGTCGATGGATATCGATCGTCGCCAAAACGGTGGTAAAGCAATATCACCGCCTCATTCTCGCAGCAATCTTTGGCATGTGAAAGTGAACCGATCAATGCGAAAAGAAGTGTCATCTTTACTATAAAACGCATAAGTACCTCCAAAAATCGGCTCTCATTATAGCCCAAAGTGGCTCTTAACGTTTATATAGCTACAATCACAAAAACATTTTTCGGATTACCCTCATGGCACTTATCGACCTTCTTAACATCTCCAAACACTATGAAGCGCAGAAGATTCTAACGGATGTGAACTTTCATATCGACGAGGGGGAGCGCATCGTCGTCATCGGCAAGAACGGCAGCGGAAAATCGACGCTTATGAAGATCATCAACGGCACGCTCGATGCCGACGGCGGGCGCAGAATAACGCGCCAAAACCTCGAGATCAAGATGCTCTCGCAGCGCCCCGACTTTAAAGAGGGCCACTCGGTGCGTGAAGCGATCGAGGATGGGCTTAAAGAGCTCAACGAAGCCAAAAGACGCTATAACGAAATATCACATCTGCTTGCCGAGCAGTTTGAGAACAAAACGCTTCTGCATGAGCACGAGAGGCTCTCAAGCTACATCGAACACCACAACGCATGGAACTTAGACGACAAGATAGAGCGCATCTTGCAGCACTTTGTCCTTAAAGAGTTCGAGAACAAACCCGTAGCGATGCTTAGCGGGGGTGAACAGCGCCGTGTTGCTTTAGCTTCACTCTTGCTTCAAAAACCCGATGTACTTCTGCTTGACGAGCCTACCAACCACCTAGACGTCTATATGGTGGAGTTCCTAGAAGAGCTTATCTTAAAAGAGCGCTTCACCCTTATCTTCATCTCGCACGACCGCTACTTCATCGACAATATCGCCACTAAGACGATCGAAGTAGAAGATTGCGCACTCACGGAGTACAGCGGGGGTTATAGCGACTATCTAAGCAAAAAAGAGGAGCGCCTTCGCGTTATGGAGCAGCAGCACGAGAACCTGCTTAAACTCCTCAAAGGCGAGAACGAGTGGTTCGCACGCGGGGTCAAGGCGCGCCTCAAGCGCAACGAACGGCGCAAAGAGAGGCTGATGAACCTGCGCGAAGAGGCAAAGACGAACCCATCGAAGATACGCAAGATATCTATGGAGCTTCAGCGTGAGGCCAAACACTTCAACCGCGACAAGAGCGTCAACAAACAGAAGATGCTCTTTGAGGTAGAGAATCTTCATCTCAAACTCGGCGACAAGGAGCTTATTAAAAACTTCTCTACCCGAATTTTGCAAAAGGACGTCATCGCTATCGTAGGGCCAAACGGAAGCGGCAAATCGACGCTTTTAAAGGCACTTCTTGGACGTTTGAAGCCCACTTCGGGCGTTATCAAACGCGGCGAGTTCAAAATAGGCTACTTCGATCAGCACCGTGAGATGCTTGATGATGAGAAAAACCTTATAGAGACATTCTGCCCTAACGGCGGCGACCGGGTAAGCGTGCGAGGCAAAGATATGCACGTCTTTGGATACCTCAAAAACTTCCTCTTTCCAAGAGAGTTCTTGGACAAAAAAGTAGGCATCCTCAGCGGCGGCGAAAAGAACCGCATCGCCCTTGCCCTGCTCTTCACAAAAGATGTCGATATCCTTATTCTCGATGAGCCCACAAACGACCTAGATATCCCGACCATCAATATCTTAGAGGAGCAGCTCACCAACTTCAGCGGGGCGGTCATCATCGTCAGCCACGACCGCTACTT
>JACXUD010000136.1 GCA_014764025.1 Campylobacterota bacterium
TCGCCGTAGCTTTAGCTATGGCTCTTCGCGTCGCCTTGACTTAAGCAAAAATCTCCTAAAGCTAAAGCCGCGTAGAGTTTTTAGAGGTGCCCTAAAGTCTATCTTGAGCATATCGATAAGCATACTTATCGAGTTAAGAGGCTGTTTCCATTGATGCGCTACGGCATCGATCATCTCGCCCATCGCGGCCAAACGCGACTGCTGCTCTAGCATTTGATCTTTTTTTGCTTCTCGCTCGTGATCTAAAATATTGCGTCTATCCCATTTTTGCAGGAAAAACTCATTTTGCTTTTGAAGCTTTTGGCACTCTTGCGTTTGGGTATAGTACTTCTCTAAGAGCTCGGTAATCTTGGCATAAAGCTCATTGTCACACCTTTTAGAGAGTGCCAAGATGTCGTTGATAAGCTTTTGGTTGTGCGGCATTAAGGATTTCTCGCTTTTAGAGATAGGAACTATTATATCAAAAATAAAAAGAAAAAATGAGGGGAAAAAAGATGAAATTCCCCGCAAAGATGCGGGAAAAGATTAGCAAGAGAATGTTGTTTTGAACTCGTATGCTGTCGGGCGGCTCTCATCCGGCCAGATTTGACGCTCGAACATATAGTGTTGATAGTCGTCAATCATAGTTTTCGTGAATACCGGTTTTAAGAAGTCGTGATCTGCAATCAATGCTTCTATTGCTTCACGAAGTGTGTGTGGCATTTGCGGGATGCCTTTTTCACGAATCTCATCAAGTGAAAGTTCGAAAAGGTCCTCATCCATCGGTCCAACCGGTACAGTTTTATTTTTGATACCGTCTAGACCAGCCATCATCATTACAGCGAATGCAAGGTATGGACATGATGTAGAGTCAGGGAAACGCATCTCGATACGAGTCGCTTTTTCACCTGCACCGTATGGGATACGGCAAGATGCCGAACGGTTTTGGCTAGAGTAAGTCAAGATGCTTGGAGCTTCGAAACCCGGGATAAGTCTTTTGTATGAGTTCGTTGATGGGTTTGTAAACGCAGCAACTGCTTTAGCATGTTTAAAGATACCGCCGACATAGTGAAGAGCCATCTCAGAAAGATTGCCGTAGCCACCCTCTTTGTAGAATAGGTTTTTGCCGTCTTTCCAGAGTGATTGGTGAACGTGCATACCGTTACCGTTGTCGCCAAAGAGCGGTTTTGGCATGAATGTAGCTGTTTTACCGTTAAGGTGAGCTACCATCTTGATAACATATTTAAGTTTTTGAACGTTGTCAGCTGCACTGATGATATCAGAGAAAACGACACCGATCTCGCCTTGACCTTGAGCAACTTCGTGGTGTCCAAGAACAACTTCAAGACCTACTTGCTCCAATACTTGCATCATCTCTGCGCGCAAGTCAACCATAGTATCGATCGGAGCTACCGGGAAATATCCACCCTTAACGCCGCCGCGGTGACCTGTGTTGTAACCGTCTTTGTACTCGGTGTTCGAGTTCCAGTCACCCTCTTCAGTGTCGATTCTGTAACCCGCTTCGTTCATGTTGTCGATGATTCTTACGTCGTCAAAGATGAAGAACTCATTTTCAGGACCGAAGTATGCAGCATCGGCAATACCTAAAGACTCTGCGTGTGCAAGAGTTTTCTTAGCGATTGAACGCGGACATTTTTCATACATGTCACCCTTGTAGATGTCAAATACGTCACAGAAAACGATGATTGTAGGATCTGCAGTGAAAGGATCCAAGAATGCAGTCGGAACGTCGGCTTTTAAGATCATGTCAGATTTGTTGATCGGTTGCCATTTTTCGATTGAAGAGCCGTCAAATGGGAAACCGTTTGTTAAGTTTCCTTCATTTACTGCGCTCATTCTGTATGTAACATGGTGCCATGTTCCTTTTAAATCTGTAAAACGTAAGTCCACAAATTGAACATCATTCTCTTCACAAAAAGTGAAAAACTCAGGTATGCTATTAACAAATTTTCCCATTCTTAATCTCCTATCTTCTAGTAAGTATAAGGGTTAGTATATCTTATTTATTTTAAAAGAGGGCGGATATTTTTGCTTAAAAATTAAGCAATTGAAGTTTTTTTGAGCAAAGTGCGGCAGGTAAAAAAGAGTGAACGTGCGAAGCCTAAAGCTTCGCGATCGAAACAAGCTTAGAGATGGTTGTTCATATCGCCGCCGTTTTTCGCATAGACGAGCAGGCTTGCGATATTGACGCTGCGATCACACACGCGCTCGAGTTTGCGCAGCGTTCCAAGCACTTTGACATACTCGATAGAGAGTTCGCGTTCATCCATGATGTGGTTCATGATCTCTTTTTCCAAGATGCTAAAGAGGTCATCGCTTATGCTCTCTTCGACCATCACACGACGGAAATACTCTTCTGCTTCACACTCTTTCATGTTCTCAAAGCACTCTTGGATCTTCTCGAGGGCATCGACGCTGCTTTTATGCAGTTTTGCGATTGTCTTGCGGAGCGGTTCGATGTTGCACTCGCTCGCGAGGTGCTCTTTCATACGTCGAGCATATTTAGAGACCCCTTCTCCGATACGAACGATCTCGTTGGTCATCTTCAAAAACGCCACGAGCGCGCGAAGCTCATTGGCTTCCGGGCCAAAAAGAGCGAATGTCTTGACGATCTCATTGTCGATGATGCTCCCTTTAGTAGAGAGGTTGTTGATGGTATCGACCGCTTGCATATATTTTGCGTTGTCTCCATCTTCAAACGCTTGGTAGGAGAGGTTGTGCGCCTTGATGATATCGTGCAAGAGGGCGCCGATTTTGGCCTTTATATCCTCTAGTTTGACTTCATATTTGCTAATCATGTATTGTCCTTTTTTACTTCATCTCTATATTTGTTCATTATCTGTTTATCAACCGAATTTACCGGTGATGTACTCTTCTGTCAGTTTCTCTCTCGGATTGACGAAGAGCTCTTCGGTGTTGCCGAGTTCAATGAGCTCGCCTAGGTACATAAAGCCCGTGTAGTCGCTCACGCGTGCCGCTTGCTGCATGTTGTGCGTAACGATTATGATCGATACGCGCTCTTTGAGCTCTACTACGAGCTCTTCGATACCCGTCGTAGAGATCGGGTCAAGCGCCGATGTCGGTTCGTCAAAGAGGAGCACTTCCGGTTCCACTGCGATCGCTCGAGCGATACAAAGACGCTGCTGCTGACCGCCTGAGAGGCCGTTTGCGTCGTGTTTGAGCCTATCTTTGACCTCTTTCCAGATCGCCGCGTCTTGAAGCGCTTTTTCGACTCTGTCGGCTAATTCCGTTTTGTTTTTGATCCCCTGAAGCTTCATGCCGTATGCAACGTTGTCAAAAATACTCATAGGAAATGCCGTCGGTTTTTGAAAGATCATTCCTATTTGAATACGCAGACCGATAAGATCCTCTTTTGGCGAGAGGATGTTGCGGTCGTGAAAGAGGATCTCTCCGCTGTATTTATTGCCCGGATAGAGATCGTGGATACGGTTGAAACTTCTTAAAAGAGTCGTCTTTCCGCATCCCGACGGCCCGATAAGCGCCGTGATCGAGTTCTTTGCGATCGGCATATTGAGTTTTTTGATGCTTGGTGCAGGTGCCCCTGCATAAGTGAATTCAAAATCTTTTACTTTTAATGCTATATCCTCTTTGATATCGACGATTGTTGCCATTATCTACCCTTTCTTTTCATAATTATTATTCTACCAATGATGTTGAGCCCCAAAATGAACATGCTTAGTATAAATGCCGCTGCCCAGCCAAGTTTTTGCCAGTCGTCATACGGGCTTGTCGCATAGTTGTACATCGTGACCGTGAGTGATGCCATCGGCTCCATCATATCCGTATTTAAAAAGTTGTCGTTAAACGATGTAAAGAGAAGCGGTGCCGTCTCGCCGCCCACACGTGCAATTCCTAGCAAGATACCCGTGAGTATTCCCGCTTTGGCTCCGCGATAGACGACCTGAAGGATCACTTTGTATTTCGGCGCACCCAAAGCAAACGCCGCTTCACGAAGCGTTGATGGCACAAGTTGGAGCATATCGTCCGTGGTTCGCAAGATGACGGGCAGCATGATGATGGTAAGCGCGATAGAGCCTGCCCAGCCGCTAAAGTGCCCCATCGGTGCAACCACGATTGCGTAAACAAAGGCGCCGATTACGATACTCGGCGCACTCATCATAATGTCCGAGATATCGCGGATCGTCTCTGCTAGGCGCGATTTTTGACCATATTCGCTCAGATATGTTCCGGCGAGTATTCCAAGCGGCACTCCGATGACCGTTGCGATCCCGACAAGATAGAGCTGACCGATAAGGGCGTGTTTAAGCCCGCTCTGTGCATACCCCGGAGGCGCACCTTCAAGCGTGAAGATATTCATATTGAGCGCATCGACGCCGTTATAGATCAAAACGCCCAAGATCCAAAATAAAAACCCGATTCCTATCAAAGCCGATAGCGTTGAAAGGGCCATAACGATATTGTTTATAAGTTTTCTTTTTTGCGTATGTGTCATCATAGAACCCTTTTACGGCGAAGGAAGTAGAACTTCGCTATTGAGATGATCGTAAAGCTAAATACGAGTAGCAAGAACGAAAGCTCGAAGAGCGATGAGAAGTAGATAGAGCTATCCGCCTCCGTAAACTCGTTTGCGAGCGTAACCGGGATCGATGTAGCCGGTTCCGTAAGATCCATAGATACCTTGTGGACGTTCCCCATAACAAATGTTACAGCCATCGTCTCGCCGATCGCACGGCCGAGTGCCAGGATGAACGAGCCGATGATACCCGCTTTGGCGAATGGAATGACGACGTCCTTGATAACGTCCCATTTGGTCGCTCCCAAAGCGTATGCGGACTCTTTTAAGATATCGGGTGTGGTGTTCATAGCATCACGCGTCACGGCCGCCATGAACGGCAAAATCATAATAGAGAGTACGATGGCGGCGGCTAACATACTGATCCCTATACCCCCGACGATGTCGCGGATGATCGGCACGAAGTAAAAAAGTCCCCACATACCGTAGATAACCGACGGAAT
>JACXUD010000137.1 GCA_014764025.1 Campylobacterota bacterium
AAAAAAGGGAACAACTAATGGCTCAATATAGGGTTTTAATTGATGCTAACGATGAAAAGGGACTGGTTTATAAGGTCTCGTCTATATTTTTTAATCTTAACTTGAACATGGTTTCAAATAGCGAGTTTGTTGATCGTGTGAACAATAAATTTTTTATGCGAAGCGTAGTAGAAGGCGATATAGATGCCGCTGCTTTGCGAAAATCTCTTGTAGAGATATTGCCGAAAAAATCAAATGTACGTGTTATAGAGCCGAAAAACAAAGATATCGTGATTATGGCGACCAAAGAGATGCATGCGCTCGGTGATATCTTAGTGCGTCACGAAGCGGGTGAATTGGATGCAAATATCTTGGCCGTTGTCTCAAACTATGATATATTGGAACCTTTTGTGAGTAAGTTTAACATCCCGTTCATTACGGTATCTCACGAGGGACTTAATCGTGCAGAACACGAAGAGAAGATACTCAAAACGCTTGAAGGGTTCGAAAATATCGACTATATCGTGCTTGCAAAGTATATGCGCATCCTCACACCTCGTTTCGTCGAAGCGTACGAGAACAAGATCATAAACATCCACCACTCCTTCCTTCCTGCATTCATCGGTGCAAATCCATATAAACAAGCTTACGAGAGAGGGGTGAAGATCATCGGTGCTACGGCTCACTTTGTCAATAATAATCTTGACGAAGGGCCTATCATCTCGCAAAACGTCATCCAGGTCGATCATGCCTATGATTGGCAGGATATGCAAAAATCGGGTCGCGACGTCGAAAAGGTCGTCTTGTCGGGTGCATTGAAGATGGCACTGGAAGATAGAATCTTCGTCTATGCAAATAAGACGGTCATCTTTTAAATGATGAGCCTTTATGTTTAATGTTGTTTTGGTCCATCCGCAGATTCCAAACAATACGGGTGCAATAGGGCGACTCTGTGTCAATGCCGGGGCATCGCTGCATCTCATCAAGCCTATCGGGTTTGATATTAGCGAAAAGGCCGTAAGAAGGGCAGGTTTGGATTATTGGCATAAACTTGATCTGCATGTGTGGGGCTCTTTAGAGGATTTCTTTGCTCATAACACAATCACTGAAAATGCCTATTTTGCAACTACAAAGACGGATAGACCCTATTTTCATGCCGAGTATAAAAAGGGTGATTATATCTTTTTTGGAAGTGAAACTGCGGGGATACCGGGCGATATTTTGGAACACTTCAGCACTCAAAAGGTCACCATTCCCATGACAAAAGAGGGTAGAAGCCTCAACTTGGCGATTAGCTGCGGCATTGTGCTGTATGAAGCAATACGCCAAAACTATACCGATTTTATGGAGTAGATATGAACCCTATCGTTGATGCAATTGTTGTGACCCTTTTTGTTTTGCTGTTGGTCTTTATCTTTGCCGGCTATCACAAGAACAGAGCCGAACAATCCAAAGAGAAGGAGTCCGATAGTGACTCAAAATGAGTTGAATTCTATTATTGATTCCATAGATGAACGTCATTTAGAGGACATCCATAATAAAGATCACTCATCCTATTTTTTTAAGGGGCGTAGCTACAGCCTTTTAATAACCCGTTTTTTTGCTCTTTCGGATGGCGGTTTGATCGGAGTCTCTACACCCTATATTATCACATCTGAATCTACCCTGTTGTACGAGCGAACATCAAACAGTTTTCTTTCGCTTGATGATCACCATATCTCACTACAAGAGTCAATAGAGGAGCAGCTCGAGAGAAGCGAAGATCTTATGCTGCGTTACATTGAGCAGATCGATCGTATAGAGGATGAACTCTATATGCGAAATATATCTCCAATATTCCTGGATGTATGGTTTGATCTCAAAAAGGATCTCTCTCGTATGGAAAGAATGTTGGAACGTGCTTATGAAGCACTGAAGCGATACGCCGACCATTTCGCACAAGACGAAAACTTTCCGCACAATACGCTTGTGCATATCACCGAGCACATCGAACGCTATCAGCGTTTGGCAGCTTTAAACTCTATCAAGCTTGATACTCTCTACAACTATTACAATTCGCTCAAAAGCGATAAGATGAATAAGAATATCTATGCTTTGACGATCCTCTCCGGAATCTTTTTGCCGCTTAATCTTATCGTCGGTTTTTTCGGTATGAATACCGAGAACCTCTTTTTCCACGATAATCCTCACGGTACAGTGAATGTCGTGATGATACTTATGGCACTCTTTTTTCTATTTATAGCTATTGTACCGCTTATCAGCCTTATAGAGCGTGTTATTCTTCGCCGACTTCTTGGACGCTTTAATCTCTATAACAATCTTATAGAAGGCATCAAAAAGATAACACTTTTCGGTGATAAATAGCCTTTTAAAAAAGTGCTCTTGAGAGTCGTTCAAGACTCTCCTCAAAACTCTCAAAAAATGTTTTTGCCTCTTTGATCATCTTAGCCATTGTATCCCCTTTTGAATAGTTCGATCTTTGAATTGAATTAATATTACATATTGTGCTTCTTATTATTAAAAATATTGCAAAATGTCATTATTTTTTTGACATTTATTGCAAAATATGTATATAATTCTCATAAAGGAGTCAATCATGAATAGTTTTTCTGATATTGTGGAAGAGATAAAAAGTATTGTTTCGGTGGAATTTGCAGGCAAAAAAGTCTTTGACAAAGATGTTGCGAATGTTCTAGGCATTTCTCAGATGAATTTTGCAACGATGAAAAAACGAAACAAGATACCCTTTGATGAACTCTTGAATTTTTGTGCTTCACGTTCGATCTCGATCAATTGGATCCTATATGGGCAGTCTCCAGAAAGCCTGATCGAAGCGACCAATAAATTCTATATCGTAAAGTATTTTAATGATATTAACGCTTCGGCCGGGGGCGGAAGCAGTAATGAGTTTGAAAGCATCGAAGAGCTTGAGATACCGGAACAGTTCGTCGCTATGCTTGGAGGTGAGCGAGAGCTGAAGAATATAGAGGCCATCAATGTATCGGGTGATTCAATGGAGCCTACTTTTAGTTATAATGACATCGTATTTGTAAATAGAGCCAAACGAGACGTACATCGTGGAGGTATATTTACTATACGAACCGAGGCAGGTCTCTTTATCAAAAGAGTTCAGCAGCGTATGGACGGCAGATTGGATATTATCTCCGATAATCAGATATATCCTACACAAACACTCCGTTTGGATCAATTAGAGATTATAGGAAGGGTGGTAAGTAAATTTGGGGAAGTTACCTAAAACTCTCTTTTACAATGCGCTAGCAATAGCGTTGATAGGCGCTTTGCTTGTGGGTTGTAAAGAGACGCCGCAAATTCCAGAAAAACCTCTTCTGGCAGAGCCTTTGAAAGATAGAAAACTCTCGGAAGTGAAGCTAAAAGAGCTTGAAGAGATACCTCAGGATGTATCATATTTTTTGAGGCTTAAAGATAGATTTAGTTCGTTTGAGAGTGAAAAAAAACGATTTGAATCTCTCTATTTCAAGGCTTGGAACCTAACGGAAGATGAACTTAATAAGTTCAATCTCTCATGGGCATTTGATGCATATAAAGAGGGTGAAAGCTACGCCGAGAACTATGCTCTCTACACTCAAAAATTTTTTGATGAGATGAGAGATGAGAGCAACCTGGCGGCATACGCTTCGCTCAATAAAAAAGCGGTAGTGACGGCCCATGCGGATATGCGTGTATTTCCAACCGAACGTGCTCTTTTAAAAGATCCAAACAGAGCGGGTGAGGGTTTTCCTTTTGATTATCTCCAAAACTCCACGATCTCTGCGAATGAACCAGTATTGGTCACTCACTATTCGAAATCCAAAGAGTGGGTGTATATCGTATCGAGCTTTGCGCTTGGATGGGTCAGAAGTGATCAAGTAGCTTTTGTAGAGGATTCACATGCCAAAAAGTGGCAGGAGGCAAAGCAGGTCAAAATAGTCAAAGAGAATCAAGCGCTTCACGATGCAAACGGCAGATTCTTGATGAATACGAGAATAGGGATGAATCTGCCTCTTATTAAAGAGAAGCAAAACTCATATATCGTCTTAGTGACAGAGCGTGACAACCGTTCTGTGGCTAGATATAGCAGCGTGGAAATTTCCAAAGATATAGGAAGGGTAGAGTTTTTAGAATTCAATAAAGAGAATATAACCATGATATTTGCCGAAGTCACGCAAAGTATCTATGGATGGGGCGGTATTTATGGACAGCGTGACTGTTCATCGACGCTGAGGGATATCTTTGCACCTTTTGGAATTTGGCTGCCTCGCAACTCTTACGATCAAGCTCAAGTCGGTAATAAAGTCGATGTTGCAAAACTGGATGAGAAGGAAAAAGAGGCTTTTATCCTAAAAGATGCCGTAGCATTTGAAACGCTGCTTTATAAAAACGGTCATATCGGACTCTATGTCGGGGAGTATAACGGTAGAGCCATTATGTTCCATAATACATGGGGGATAAAAACGAAAAGAGATGGACAGGAGTCGCGTATCGTCGTAGGCAAAGGCGTCTTTACGACTCTGCAATTCGGATCTGAAATTGATGCTTATAAAAAAGAGGATGATTTTTTGAAAAATATAGAGAGCATAAACACCCTTGGAAGGTAGTTTATGCTTTCATGTCTAAAAGGGTACCGATCATCTGATCTTGAGTCTTGATAGAGGCCGCATTTACCTCTGTAGCTCTTTGCGAAACCATCATAGAAGGTATCTCTTTGGTTAGATCCGTATTGGAATTTACACCCAAGCCACTTGGCCCTTGACGAACAATCACCTTTGTCGAATCGCCTGCACCGTTCTCAACTCGGCCATCCTTCGCACCATAATCCTGCGTATTCACATTCGCTATATTTGAAGCATTTACGTTGAGCATCTGTTAATGAGACTGCATTGATGAGATATTTGAAGATAGAGCCACTTGCAAATCTCCAAAAACACCTTCTTATTTAAGGCTATTGGAAGTTTAAAAAAAGCTCATTAAAGCTGAGTCTTCCGATGTTTTCAGTAAAA
>JACXUD010000138.1 GCA_014764025.1 Campylobacterota bacterium
TGTGTCGTATTTTCGTTTTTGTTATGAGGCAATGTTTCTTGCCTTCACTCTCTTTAACGGCTCTTTGCGGGATTCTTTAGAAAAAAATTAAAATTTCTTTATTTTTTAACGCCTAAAAATCGCACGACATGGCACCGCAATAAGTCTCAAAAAGAGTATCGGCAAATGTTCAGGTTTCTTAAGACCATGATAAAAAATAAAGGAGGGGGTAACAGTTCAGAAAATTAAAGAAGGGAGAGACACGCAGAACAAGCAAGCTAGCGCCTGTTGTTAAACTACTTTGCGTAGCTTGACAGAGAAATTAAAAACACCATCTCAGATTTAGTCATCTGGGATAGCTCTAATTCAATGCAGATAGCGCTGCAATTCGGGATGATTAGCGTCCATGGAGCTGGCAACTTCCAGAGCATCGTCAAATAAGTCGCCCAACCCTGCTGCGTACGAAAAATGCACCACTTTTAGCAGTGCAGGCAAGTTATTTGGCTCTTTCCTAAATAGCGTCAAAGCTACTTCGGCGGCTAGTTCCGGTCGCCCAAGAATATTTAAATAATCTGCATAGGGAATTAAATAATCATCCGAATACTCACAAAGAAGCTGTAAGGTTTCCAGGGCTTTCTCATGGTTTTCATTCTTGGTGTAATATGGCAATAGGCGGCTTTTAAGATAAACGTTAAGTTTAGGATGTGAGACGCCTTCAAAAATCTCCACCTCTTTACCTGGCGATTCAATGGCCAAAATAGCCCCCTCAATAAATCCTTCCAAGCCTTCTTTATCTATAGGATTTTTCAGCTCTTTGACTTTGTCCTTCAAACCGACCAATTCCTCAATCTTTTGAGCTTCAAATGCATGCTTAATTTTTTCTATCAGATTCGCAACACTGAAAGCGCGACTTTTTAATAATTTTGCCTGGCGTGTTTGAGCCGCAGCGACATCTTCTGCAAAAGCTTTCCTGGCCTTATTAAGGCACTCATGCTCAACGTCATTAAGGTCTTCATCATGATATTGACTCCAGACCTCCGATCTTCCACTTTCGCTCTTCTTATACCAGGTATCCACAAGCTCACACGGTTTAGAATCTGTCGCAAACTCTAAAAGCATAAAATGGATGTCATCCAGGACGATGTCCAACAAGACAAGAAAATCACGGGCCGATTTTTTCATCCCTTCAAAATAGGCAGCAAGCGTGTGTGCAATTTCTTCATTACTCAATTGATTTTTATCTTCAACTGGTTTCATGACTTCCGAGAAATAAGGATAGCCATAGTAAAACAACATCTGTGCTTGTTCTTTTAGATGTTTTTCTAATTTGAATCGAATGTTTTGTGCTTGAATTAACGATTTGTCGCTAAAATCTTTTTTATACTTTTCTATGCTTTTCAACGCATCTTTTAAGTGCTTTTGGGCCTCGACAATAAGACGGCGCTCTTTTTGCATCAGCTTAAGCTTATCTTTGAGAATTTTATAAACTTCTTTTCTGGAGAGCCCCATTTGAGCCTTGAGCGAGTCTAGACACGCTCTTTTTTGTTCTTGCTCTCCTAGTAATACAATCTCACTCGGTAATTTAAGTTCAACATTAACGACCTTGGCAGCCAACTCGCTCAGATTGTATAATGATATTTCACGCGTATTTTTTAAATACTGCGCAATATTTCCCAACTGTACTACACCTTGAGCAAACGGAATGTCCGTTTCAGCCAACTCGCCGCTATAGGTTTCAACTGTTGAGGTATCCTTAATACTCAACTGGCCAATTTCGGCCTCTGCTGATCCCGATGCATGCGTTTTGCCTTTGTAAAAACACAAATCAACGCCTGCCAAATAAATCTCATTGCATCCCAAATAAGCCGCTTGTACAACGGCGCTATGCAATACCGTCGGTCCTGGGGAGGTCGAATTACCACTTGCCTCCTCCCAAGGGTACAACTCCCCAAAATAACAGCTAAGGCCTGCCCATTGGCTCAGCAAACGCGGCGCTATGTGGTAGCAGTTAAGCAAAATACTCTCTTCAGCGAAATAAAACATTTGCTTACTATTATCGTAACTGAGCTCATGAGGATCCACGGATACGATAAAATCGGGCGTTAGACCTTCCTGGTGAAGTTTTTTAGAAACTCTTCCCACCGCGAAAATAAAGAACTGATCTCTAACGGATTTAATCCAGTCAAGTAAACCATCCAATGAAGGACCGCCACCAATCATAATGGCCTTTTTTCCCTTCAACGCATTTTGGAATTTGCTGATTTGAACGTTATTGCGGGGAAAATTTTTCAGCTGTGCTTCTACAAACGGACGAGTATGATTATTCGCCATATCGGAAAAACGCAGTTTCGTGTATTGATCTTTGATACTTGCCCACATCGTTTTTTGGTTGCCAGAAACCTCATCAATAACCGCGATCGATTTATACAACCCGATACGCTTGGTCATCATATACTCGATCCACTCACTACTCAGTTGATTCAAATCACTGTCCTGAGCTCTGATCTCAATCCATTCCGGCAAGTCAAGTGCTTCAAGAGCCTGAATAACCTCCCGCTGTTCAAAAAAAACAAAGCGTCGCCCTTTACGCGGATGGTTGGGAGAAGCAAAACGATCACGAAGATATTGCGGCAAAAGACCCGAATCGGTTCCAACAATCAGATAAAGTTGATGTTCCGTATCAAATGCATCTTTGAAATAACGTTCAAAAACAGTTTTACTCGAGGACTTCTCAAAAATTCGTCCGCTAAACTCCACAAAATAACGTTCGCCAAAAGAATTGGTCTTAACCGTAAGCAAGGGCATGTTCCTCATGTTTGAATCGCCTGGTGTATCGCGCGTTAGTCAGGCACAAGAATATTTCAGGATAGCATTTTCAAATAAGCTTCTACCTTAAAAACATCGACCAACTCATCGACATCCATCCCGGCAATCGGACTCATTTCAAAAAGTTTCGTTTCGTTTTCAACCACCAATGCCTTTTTATCTCGAAACCACTGTGGCTTAACCAGATACAAAGCTCCGTTTATCGTATAGTAATTGGCATCGTAATCCTGTCGTCGATGCGACTTCTGTTCTGGCCTTGCCAAATAGTGCCACTCCCCATCCGCCTTTTGATGCATACTTTTGAAAGGGTGTTCTACCATCTTATGTACGCTCACCATGGAATCCGCTCCCAACTCAATAAAACGAATAATGGCGCGACTAATGTCGTCGGCCGATCGCAAAGGGGACGTCGGCTGTAGAAGCACAAGAATATCTGGCAGTTGATTACGCGTCTCAAGCCATTGGAGCAAATCTTCCACTACATCTACGGTGCTGGCAACATCACTTCCTAGCTCTTTTGGACGTCGATAACTCGTATCAAAACCATGCAAGCGTGCAAAATGTAAAATCTCATCATCTTCTGATGAAATCATAATGTCCGACAGCACGCCACACTCCTTGGCTGCCTCAAAGGTATATTGCAGTAGCGGCTTAGCCATTATGGGAAAAAGGTTCTTTTTGGGAATCCCTTTAGAACCGCCTCTGGCAGGAATCAATCCTAAGATTCGCCACTCCCGTTCTGAGTTTGTTACTAAACCTTGATCCATATCGCAAAAACCTCCATCAAAATGACATCATTAGATTCACAAAAATCCAAAGAACCCGGCCTGTTCATTTTTATCAGGAGTTTTTGCGTTTTTGAAAATGCACTTCATAATCGACCTGAGCCTGCTCGAAATCAGGCATTTGACCAATATCCATCCAATACTCCGTGATAGGAAAAGCGCCTACATTCCCACGCTCAGATAAAACCTCTTCAATCAACGTTGGCATATCATAAAAAGCCTCTTCAGGCACCTTATCCATCGCTTCGGGCGACAAAGCATAAATCCCGGCATTAACAAAATAACGATACACTGGCTTTTCTACCAACTGCGTCACTCGTGCCCCGTCAACATCCACGACACCATAAGGCACTTGCTGTGCATATTCTCTGACGCAGGCCGTTGCAATATTGTTATGTTCAAGATGAAAATCCAACAAGGCCCCTAAATTAACTTTTGTTAGCAGGTCGCCGTTCATAACAATAAAAGGCGTCTGCGGCTTTTCGGGAAGCAAACTCAAAGCTCCGGCTGTGCCCATACGATCGTGTTCTTCGACATATTCAATATGCACCCCCCATCGACTACCATCGCCGAAGTAGTGGCGAATCTGCTCTCCCAGATAGTTAATACAAAAATAAAAGTGCACAAAACCCTGTTCGGCAATATGCGTCAGAATAGTTTCCAGAATGGGCTTATCCCCTACACGCAGCATCGGCTTTGGAACGGATTCAGTTAAGGGCCTTAGACGTGTTCCCAGCCCCCCAAGCATTAACACGACAGGGTTGAGTCGCTTTATCACCTCTTTCTTATCGTAAAACAAACCAACTATGCACTTATTTTGGTCAACAATCGGAAGGTGTCGAATGGATTTCTCAATCAGTTTTCGCTTCCATGCCGTTTCGCTTTGACCTAAAAGCCCAGTTGTCGGTTGAGTGTTCATCGCCTCGCTTACAGAATCCATAAGGGTAGCGCCGCGTAAAAGGGCTCGACGCACGTCACCATCGGTTAAGGTGCCATGCAAAACGCCGGACTTATCCACAACAAGCACTATCTGTAGTGCTTCTTTATCGAGGACTGTAAGCGCCTCTTTTATACTGGCCTCAGGCAAGACAGCGATGCGTTTCCATTCAAACAAACTCATCAGGAACCCCTTAATTGAAAATCACTCGACAAGATCAATTAGCTACAATTCACCCAAATCGAAAAACGGTTTATTGTGAAGATCGGCAAAATCGGTTTGCGCCAGAATCCGCACAATCGCTCTGGCGGTGTCACCCTGGCCGTAAACACTCGGCCGTGTCCGGCAAAGGGCAAGGTGTTCCGCACTTAACGCCGTTTCAAGTGCTTTGGAAATCGAATCAACGTCTTCTGCACAATCGATAATCGAAGGCGCGCGCAAACGCCCTTGCTGGCGCGGCCCGA
>JACXUD010000139.1 GCA_014764025.1 Campylobacterota bacterium
AGGCGGAGTTCTTGGTGCAAAACGGCTGTTTTGAGGCGCAGGGGTACCTCTACTTCCGTCTTGCACCCTACCAAGAGATTCAAAAGGCGTTGTCTAAAAAGACGCTTTAGAGAGGGCGCATCTTTGTCGAGATGCTGCACATGCCCCCAAGATAGGGCGCACTTGTCACGATGCCATCAACCTGAGTCGCGGCAAACTCCGCGACGTTTTGCAGGTTGATACCGCCTGCGGCTAGAATTTTGGCATGTGAATAGTGCAGCTCTTTATGCTGTACTATCTTGTCGATCGTTTCGGGCGTGAGCTTGTCAAGCTGCAAAACATCGACCCCCGCCTCAAGCAGTGCGAGCGCATCGTCAAAGTCGTGCGACTCGACGACTACCTTCTTTTCACATGCCGTCTTTTTAAAATGCTCTATTTCGTTGTAAAAGCTCTGCGTATTGGGGTAGAGAATACGGTGCTGTTCAAAAAAGAGTACCGACTCGCTTAGCCCCAGCCGATGCGGCAGGCCGCCGCCCGCCAAGACCCCGCGGATGCCGAAACGTTTTGCCAATGGGTATGTCTTTCGCGTGGTGTAGAGTCCGCACTTCGGGTTGATAGCACGGATCTTTTGAAGCATATCGTGCGTTGTGGTGGCTATCTTCGAGCCGTACTCCATCAGCACCTGCATCGAGCGGTATATCTTGTGCGCGGTGGCGTAGCTGCCGCTAAAACGCACTATCACATCGCCCTCTTTGGCATGTGAAGATGAGGCCATAAGATGCTCTACGCGGCACTCGTGAAGTTGTACGATACGAGCCGCCTCTTCGCTCAGTGCGACCACGCAATCCTCTTTGGCGATAAGCTCTACGCTCACAGTGATACCAGGCGCGCCTTGGAGCGCCGTGGTGAGGTCAAAAGTAGGGACATCCTCGGCCACATAGGCCAAAAGTTCGGCATCGCTGAGTCTAAACATGGTTGATGATCGGCGCGAATGCTTTGGTACCCACACGCACGCTCTGCCCTATTTTGAGATTTCTCGCCTCCTCCTCGCCGATGACCACCTCGACAAGCTGCTGCCCTATGGCGATGACGGCGACCTTTATGACATCGACTTCGACGATCTCCAAAAGCTCGCCCGTGAACGAGAACTTTTGGCTGCTGCTGCGCTGAAGCAGCACCTCTTTTGGGGTGCCTTCGCTCTTGATGCGCCCTTTCTCAAGCATGACGACTCGATTCGCAAGGCGGTATATCTCGCTTGGGTCGTGGCTCACCATGAGAGTGGTGGTGCCAAACTCTTTGTGGAGCGTGAGAATCTCCTGCTGGAGTTTTGTTCGCATAGAGGGGTCAAGGGCCGAGAGCGGCTCATCGAGAAGCAGCAGTTTAGGCCGCTTCATCATGGCGCGCGCAAGGCTCACGCGCTGTTTTTGCCCGCCGCTGAGCGTGGTGATGCGACGATGGGAGAGTTCGCTAAGCTCGACTATCTCTAAAAGGTGTTTGGCTAACACGTTATCCTTTTGCACAAAGAGCAGATTCTCGATGACGCTCATGTTCTCAAAGAGCGCGTAGTCTTGAAAGACAAACCCGATGCCGCGTTTTTGCGGCGGCATGTGAAAACTCTTCTCTTGCCACGTTTCGCCGCTCACCTCTATGGTGCCCTCTGCGTGCTCCAGCCCTGCAAGAATTCGCAAAAGCGTCGTCTTGCCGCTGCCGCTCTCTCCGGCTAGGGCTACGAAATCACCCTCTGCGATGGTGAGCTTCGCCTCTAAGAGCATCTCGCCGCTCACGCCGTGAAGCGGTTTTGTTATATCGATTTCTATCATGTTAAACCCCTACGCGCTTCATGCGCCCGTTGATAAGATAGACCCCAAGAAGCGTGAGAAAACTCAGCACAACCATAATGGCGCTGTAGATGTGCGCTTGGGTGTAGTTCATGATCTCTACGGCTTCATAGATGGCGACCGATGCCACCTTTGTCTCGCCCGGGATGCTTCCGCCCACCATCAGCACCACGCCGAACTCGCCCACCGTATGGGCAAAGGTGATGACAAGCGCGCTGATAAGCGCGGCTTTGGCGTTTGGCAGCGCCACGAAGAGAAGCGTCTGCGTTTTACTTTTGCCGCAGATGTAGCTCGCCTCGATCATATTTTTATTGAGCGCTTCAAAACCGCTCTGCAGCGGCTGCACCATAAACGGCAGGCTGTAAAAACAGCTGGCAATGACTAACCCCGTAAAGTTAAAGACCAGCTTTATGCCGAAGCTCTCTTCAAAAAAGGCTCCCAGCGGTGAGTTTTGCGAGAGGGCAAAGAGGATATAAAAACCAAGCACGGACGGGGGCAGAACGATAGGCAGAGCGGTGAGGGTTTCAAAATAGGGTTTGACTTTGGAAGTGGTCTGTGAGAGCCACCAAGCAAGCGGCAGAGCGATAACAAACAAGATAAGCGTTGTTATAAGAGCGAGTTTGAAAGAGAGTGCAAACGGGGTCATATCGAGCGAGAGAAGCGTCTCAAACATCAAGCACCTCCATGATAGAGAGCTCGCTCGCTTTTATGAGCGCCGTGACCTTTTCGCCCTCTTGCAGAGCCATTCGAAGAGCCGACTCTTTGGTGATGATTGACTCCAGCGTTACGCCAAACCCCTCAAGCGTGAGGGCGCAAAGAAGTTCACCCGCTTTGAGAGTTTTGATGGACATCGCTATTTGGTTCGAGTAGCTCAGCATCCCCGCTTCACCCTTAGAGAGAGCGATGGCGGTAGGTTTGGCGCCCAAAAGCACCTTTGCGCCAACTATCGCACTCTTTGGAAGCTCCAGACTCATCATCTTTAGAGTAAGTCCGTGAAAATCAAAGGCGACGATATGCAACGCCTCTTGGCTTTGGATATGGGTGATGGTCGCTTCTAACTTGCTCATCATCGCCCTATCATCACATCGTTTGCTTTAATGATGGCGCATACGCGCATCCCAAGCTCAAACCCGAGCTCTTGGACAGAGCTGGCGGTGATTACGCTTGCGATGCGCTCGCCCCCGCCGATATCGATGAGCACTTCGGAATTAACCGCACCCATCTCGATGCGCTCGATTGTTCCGATGATCTTATTGCGTGCGCTGATGGCGATATTTTGATCAAGACTCAGCAAGACCGAGCTCGATTTAAAGATGGCGACCACCTCGTCACCCTCTTTTATGTGAAGCGTCTCGACCGACGCGTTGGTGATGTTGGCGATGATCGTTTTTTTGCTCTTTAGCTCGATATGCACCTCGCTATTCACCCCACCTTGCGTGATGGAGAGCACTCTGCCTTGTATCTGATTGCGCGCGCTTATCTGCATACCTATCCTTTGTAGTGATGAAAGTGTGCCTTGCTCCAAATCGCTCATGGAGCTAAGGCGTTCTAAGAACTTTTCGTGCTCATGCTTGACTATTAAAAAACTCTTTACAAGATTTGCTCCATACGGTGTCAAACGCGCACCGCCGCCGCCGCTGCCGCCCGTCTCTTTGGTGACGACGATATGCGGCGAGAGGTTGTTGATGGTATCTATGGCGTCCCAAGCGGCTTTATAGCTCATGAGAACGCGCTTTGCGGCTTGTGTGATAGAGCCTAGCTCATCGATCGCCTGAAGGAGCAGAATGCGTTTTTCAAGCAAAAGAGGCACTCCCTCTTTGTTTATGGTCAGAGATGATGAGAACTCCATCGCGGCTCCTTGGTTTTGTGTGGGCAAATTATAGCACTATATACTTGATTATATAGCGATATATGAAAAAAAAGCCAAAAGGTCAAAACCCTTTGGCATGTGAATATGACTCCTTAGAGAGATGAGGTGTTAATAATCCTCGTCTTCGTCATCATAACCTTCATCATCGTCATCCTCTTCGTCGTCGTCGCTAGTTTCGCCGTCGCCTTCATAATCGATGACATAATCCTCTTCCTCTTGTTCATCCTCTTCGTCGTACTCGTATTCGTCGTCGCTGTATTCGTAATCATCATCAAACATGGCGGCCTCCTTAAAAATATTTGGTTGTTTTTACAATGATAACAAAAAATTTACAATTTGACATCTATTTTGGCATGTGAAAATCTTTTGATTATAATTTTGCCTATGATAATACTTGGTATAGATCCCGGAACGCGTAATATGGGCTACGCACTGATACGACTAGAAAACGGAGCCATCTCGCTTGTGGAGGCCGGGCTTATTAAAATGAAAGCAGAAGATCTGCAGTTTCAGATACCGCAGATGGTAGAGGCGCTCGATAATATCTTTAAGAGCCATAAGGTCGATGAGGTGGCGATGGAGGATATCTTCTATGCCCACAACCCAAAGACCACGATTAAGCTGGCACAGTTTCGCGGCGCGATTATGCTCAAGCTTATCCAAGAGTTCGGGCAGTTTAGCGAATACACCGCACTTCAGGTCAAAAAGGCGCTGACAGGCAAGGCAAAGGCCGATAAGACGCAGGTGGCATTCATGGTAAAAAACCTGCTGAAAATAAAAAAAGAGATCAAACCGCTGGACATCACCGATGCGATGGCGGTGGCCATAACCCACTCGCAGCGCGTAAAGTTGGGCAAAAAACAGCTATAATTGCACAAAAAAAGGATTATTCACATGTCAATATTTCAAAATGTTTCAGTAGGAAAAGCGGCAAACGTCTATTTTGACGGCAATGTTTCAAGCAGAACTTTAGAGTTCGCAGACGGTTCAAAAAAGACGCTTGGCGTTATGCTTCCTGGCGAATATACGTTCAATACGGCAGAGGCGGAGAATATGGATTTTTGCCGCGGCGAGTTCGAGGTAAAGCTTCCGGGAAGCGATGCGTTCGTAGCGATGAGCGCACCGTGTGATTTTGATGTACCTGCAAACAGCGCATTCACTATCCGCGTAAAATCTATCAGCGACTACTGCTGTTCTTTCATTAAGTAATACGCCATCGGAAGTAATTCCGATTGGCTACGCTAACGCTGGGTTCCACTCGGCGTGGTGCCCGCGCGACTTGTCGCTTTTTTAAAAC